>JAFZLP010000155.1 GCA_017551405.1 Bacteroidales bacterium | reverse complement strand
GCCGCCCAGCTTCCGCCCATAGGCCTCGAGGCCTCTCCGGCGCTGGCCCCCGACTTCATGGATTCCTTCGGCGGGGTCTGTTACGAAAGCCTCACCACAGTGGTCCGGCAGGCCCGCGAATCCGGCATCCTGCACAACGCCACCCTGATCAGGGAGATGATTTCCTCCGCATCTCCCGACGACAGCTTCGAGGGCGTAAGGCTTCAGCTCCAGGGCTTCGACGATATCTGCAGCATAGGCGGAGGCGAGCTGATAGAGGCCATTGGAGACGCCTACGGCAAGTTCGGCGAGGATTCCGTCATGGTCGTCTGCCGTTCCAACAAGCGGGCCATACGCTACAATCTGGGCATACGCTCGCAGGTGCAGTTCAAAGAGGAAAGGCTGGTCCGCGGAGACAAGCTCATGATAGTCAAGAACTGCTATCAGTTCGTGGACGGCGTGGAGGGGATGGACTACATAGCCAACGGCGACATAGCAACGCTTGAGCGGATCGGCCGCTACGAAGACCGCTACGGCCTCCACTTCGCCGACGCCACCCTGATCTTCCCCGATTACGACAACGCCACGCTCGATGCGAAGGTGTGCCTGGACACCCTCGAATCCGAATCCGCCTCCCTTACCTACGAACAGCAGAATCAGCTGTATCAGGGCGTGTCGGAAGACTATTCCGGCATCAAGGGCAGGAAGGCGCGTTACGATGCGGTCCGGGAAGACCCGTTCTACAATGCGCTGCAGCTCAAGTACGCCGAGGCCATCACGGCCCACAAGAGCCAGGGCGGTCAGTGGGACTGCGTTTTCATAGACTGTCCGTTCTGGCAGGACGAACAGACCCTGGACGATCTGAAATGGCTCTACACCGCCCTTACCCGTGCGGTCAAAAAGGTATATCTGGTCAATTTCCCTTCAAGGTTTTTCGAATGAAAAAGATACTGTTGACATTGCTCCTGGCCGTTCCGGCCATGCTTTCCGCCCAGGAAAAAGAGTGCAATTTCCGCTGGACGGCCGACTCGTCGTACTGTGCGTACAATCTCCGGGGCGACCTCTACGTGAAGGACAGGGCAGGAAAGGTGACGCGCATCACCACCGACGGTTCCGACGTAATCCTGAACGGCTACGCCTCATGGGTTTATTTCGAGGAGATATTCGGCCGTCCGCGCGACTACGGCAACATATGGTGGAGCCCCGACGGCAAAAAACTGGCCTTCTACCGCTACGACGACAGCCAGGTGCCCATGTTCCCGATTTATTCGCCCTTCGGGCAGGACGGCACGCTCCGCCGCACCCATTATCCCAAGGCGGGGGAGAAGAATCCCGAAGTGCGCATCGGCTTCGTGGACCTTTCCAAGGCCAGGATTAAGAATGGCGCCGTCAGGCCGCGCGACATAGTCTGGGCCGATTTCGACCCTACCGCCGACCAGTATTTCGGCATTCCGTTCTGGGGAGCCGACAGCCGGCATTTCTACGTCGGCCACGAGCCCCGCATCCAGAACACCTACGACCTCTACGAAGTGTCTTCCGAGGACGGCTCCAAGCGGGCCATCTACCACGAAACATACAAAACCTGGCTCGACTGGCCCGACGACATGCTGTTTTCCGATACTGGCCTTTACATGGTGCGCGCTTTCGAGACCGGCTGGGAACAGATCTACTTCCTGTCCTACGACGGCAAGGAGTTCCGGAGGCTGACGGACGGCGAGAACTGGAACATCCGTCTCATCCGCCGGGATCCCTCAAACGGCGACATCTATTTCACCTCACAGCGCGATTCCCGCGTGAGACAGACGCTTTACAGGCTGTCTACGGGCGGCAGCGTGGTCGCCGTGACCGATCCCGCCTACAACGTCGACAGGGTGACCATCCCCGAAGACTGCAGCAGCATATCGGCGGTGCTGTCCAACGCCCGCACTCCCAATTTCAGGTGGAAGGACGGCGAATGCGACATCCCCGCCGTTCCCGACACCCTGGCCCTGCCACAGATTATCACCATACAGGCCGAAGACGGCCAGACCATGTACGGAAGCATAATCTATCCGCTCGATTTCGACCCCGCGAAGAAATACCCCGTGCATATCGAAATCTACGGCGGCCCCGGCACCCAGTACGTGCAGGATCGATGGAGAAAACCCAACCAGTGGTGGAGCGAGAACGGCATAATCCACCTCACGGCGGACGTCCGCGTGTCGGGCCACACCGGCCGCGCCGGCACCGACCTCGACCATAAAGACCTGACCACCAGTGCGATAAAGGACTTCTGCACCTGGGCGGAGTGGCTCCATAGCCTGCCCTACACAGCTAAGATTGGAGTGGAGGGATTCTCCTTCGGCGGCACCAACACGGCCCTGCTTCTGCTGGACCATTCCGACCTGTTCTGCTGCGGTATCGCCGGCGGGGGAGTGTATGACTGGATGCTGTACGACAGCCATTACACCGAGCGTTTCATGAGCACCCCCGAAGACAACCCCGAAGGCTATGCCGACAAGGTCCTTGACCATGTTAAAAACTATCCCGGCGACGGCAGCGTCATGCTCAGGCTCACGCACGGTACCGGCGACGACAATGTCCATTTCCAGAATACCCTCCAGCTTGTGGATGCCCTCCAGAGGGCCGGCAAGCAGTTCGAGCTGATGGTTTATCCCGACGGCATGCACGGCTACCGCGGCGCGCAGGGGGTGCATTCCTGGGAATCCGACAAACTATTCTGGCTGAAATACTTGAAAAACTGATATACCATGAAAGAATTTGAAAAAAGAGCACAGGCCTGGCTGGACGGCGATTTCGACGCCGCAACCAAGGCGGAAGTCCGTGAACTTCAGAAAGATCCCGCAGCCCTCGAGGATGCATTCTACCGCAATCTTGAATTCGGCACCGGTGGCCTCCGCGGCACCATGGGCGTCGGCACCAACCGCATGAACAAATATACGGTGGGAATGGCCACCCAGGGTCTCGCCAATTACATGAAGGCTAACGTGAAAGGCCCGCTCAGCGTGTGCGTTTCCTTCGATTCCCGCAACCACAGCCACGAATTCGCCGGCATTACGGCGGATGTGCTTTCCGCCAACGGCATCAAGGTCTACCTGTTCACCGAACTGCATCCCGTGCCGCTGATGAGCTACAGCGTACGTCACCAGAAGGCTACCGCCGGCGTGATGATCACCGCATCCCACAATCCCAAGGAATACAACGGCTACAAGGTGTTCTGGAGCGACGGTGCGCAGATTACCGCCCCCGTCGACAAGGACATCGTGGCCGAAGTGGCCAAAATCACCGACCCGTCCCAGGTGAAGTTCAAAGGCAATCCCGCCCTCATCGAGCCCATGGGCCGTGAAATCGACGAGGCCTACTTCCAGAGCGTCCTTCCCCTGACCCTCAGCCCCGAAGCCCGCGGCCGTCACGCCGACATGAAGATAGTGTACACGCCCCTTCACGGCTGCGGCGTGCGCATCGTTCCCGAAGCCCTGAGGCGTCTCGGCTTCGTGAACGTGATGTCGGTAAAGGAACAGCAGGAGCTCAACGGTGATTTCCCGACCGTCCAGTCACCCAATCCCGAGGAGCCTTCGGCTCTCAAGATGGCCATAGAACTGGCCGACAGGGAAGGGGCCGACCTCGTTCTCGGCACCGACCCCGATGCCGACCGCATGGGCATCGCGGTGCGCGACAACAACGGCAAGATAGTGCTGTTCAACGGCAACCAGACCGCCTCCATGCTGGTCTATTACATCCTCCGCCGCTGGAAGGAACTCGGCAAGCTGGACGGCAGCAAATACGTTGTCAAGACCATTGTAACCACTCCGCTCATCAAGGATATAGCCGAGAGTTTCGGCGTGAAATGCTACGACGTCCTCACGGGCTTCAAATACATCGCCGAAGTCGTGAAACGCAACGAAGGCACAGGCGAGTTCATCTGCGGCGGCGAAGAGAGTTTCGGCTTCAACGTGGGCGAATATGTCCGCGACAAGGACGCTCCCATTTCCTGCTGCATGGTGGCCGAATGCATGGCCTGGGCTGCTGAACAGGGCCTCACGCTCTATCAGCTCATGGACAAGATCTATGAGGAGTACGGCTATCGCAAGGAAGGGCTCGTTTCCCTCGTGCGCAAGGGCATTACCGGCGCGCAGGAGATACAGCAGATAATGGCCGGGCTGCGTTCCGATCCGCCGAAGGACCTGGCCGGTTCGAAGGTGGTGCGTACCGTCGACTACAACGAACCTGAGAAGACGGGCCTTCCCAAGAGCAACGTGCTGCAGTTCTTCAGCGAAGAGGGCGACGTAGTCACGGTGCGTCCCTCGGGAACAGAGCCCAAGATCAAGTTCTACTTCGGAGCGAAGGGTGCCGACGCCGACGCCAAGATAGCATCCCTCAAGGAGCAGTTCAAGTAAGGCAAAGGCCTGTCACTCAGGCCTCTGCGTACTGCTTACACCAGGAAGATATGGGGCACTGCCCGCATTTGGGATTGCGGGCGGTGCAGACATATCGTCCATGCAGGAGCAACCAGTGGTGGGCTGTGGGGCGTTCCTCTTTGGGGATATGCCGTTCGAGGTCCTGCTCCACCGCGTACGGGGTCGCGCCGCGTGAGAGCCCCAGGCGGTGGGAAACCCGGAACACGTGGGTATCCACGGCGACCACGGGGGCTCCGGCAAGCAGGGAGGCCACCACGTTGGCGGTCTTCCGGCCGGCTCCCGGCAGGGTCATGATCTCATCTACGTCAGTGGGTATCTGCCCGTCGAAATCCTTCACCACCTTATTTGCCATGGCGACGAGGTTCCTCGCCTTGTTGTTGGGATATGAGACGCTGCGGATATAGGGGAGCAGGTCTTCCGGAGCGGCGAGGGCCATGGCGTCCAC
Organism: Bacteroidales bacterium; assembly: GCA_017551405.1. GTDB lineage: Bacteria > Bacteroidota > Bacteroidia > Bacteroidales > UBA932 > Cryptobacteroides. The sequence continues at coordinate 7,625 of JAFZLP010000155.1, read as the reverse complement.
GATGGGATAGGCCTCGAACAGGGCAGGGGTGACCATGTTCACCCGTTTGTCGGTGCACTGCGCGCTCAGGATGACCGACACTATGAGTTCGTACGGGTTCCTGAAAACGAGTTCGGATGCCTGCGGCCCCACGTTCCGGCGGAAATAGTCCAGGATGCGGGCGTATCTTTCATTGAGCGTCATATCGTGAGCGCAAGTTCGATTACTTCGTCCCTGGCGCTTTCCTCGCATTTTTCGTCCTTGCAGACGAATACCCTTCCGGGATAGTTGCGGAAGATGTTGCGGTTGTGGGTGACGATGACTACGGTGGTGCCGTTCTCCTTGTTCACCTTGGTGAGCAGCTGCATGATGCCGTCGGCGGTCTCTTCGTCGAGATTGCCGGTGGGCTCGTCGGCCAGAATGGCCTCGGGCCGGTTGAGTATGGCCCTTGCGATGGCTATGCGCTGCTGCTCGCCGCCGGAAAGCTGGTGAGGCATCTTATGGGCCTTGGTTTCCATGCCGACGGCCTCCAGCACTTCCTCAATACGCGCGGATATCTCGTCTTTGTTCTTCCAGCCGGTGCTGCGGAGCACGAACTCCAGGTTGTCCCACACGCTGCGGTCCATGAGCAGCTGGAAATCCTGGAAGACGACTCCGAGTTTGCGGCGCAGGACGGGCACCGTGCGGGCCTTAATGCCTTCCAGGGTGATGCCGCACACCTCGCCGTGGCCTTCTTTCAGCGGGTTTTCCGCCGTTATGGTACGAATTATGGATGTCTTTCCCGTACCGACCTTGCCAACGATGTAGACGAAGTCGCCCTTGGCGACAGTCATGTCAAGACCGTAGACGACCACGTTTTCACCGTTGAGGATGTCGGCCTTTTCGAACAGTATGAGATTGTCCATAAAATGTGAAGATTTTCCTTTGCAAATATACATTAAAATCCGTCAATTTTTGTTAAGTTTGTATTCTTTGTAAAAGAACTGTAAAGACATGAAAAAAACAGCCATATCAATAGCCCTGGCGGCTCTTCTTGCGTCGGGCGTGAACGTCTTTTCCCAGGAGGTCCCGCAGACTTTCAAGGAGGCGGTCACCCTCTTCCAGAACGGAGCCTACGACCAGGCAAGGTCCCTCTTCGACAAATGCGACGAGCCGCTGAGCCGCGCGTGGTCGGTGCTCTGCGCCGTGAAGGGACGGGCCCCCTCGTACCGGGTCCTGATCGAAGACCTCGAGCGTGAGACCCCGCGGAGCGCCCTGTACAATCCCATCCATTTTGCAGCGGCGCTGAACCTGTTCGACGAAGGCGACTATGCAGCCGCCGGCGACGAGCTCCGCAGGGTGGACGAGAAGCTCCTGCCGGAAGGCGAAATAGGGGAGTACACATTCAAGAAGGCATACTGCCAGTACGCCCAGGAGAACTATGTTCCCGCCATGATCCTGTTCAGAAAGGTTGTGGGCATGCCCTATTCGGTGTATACCGCCCCGTCGCAGTATGCTCTCGGATACATCGCATACAATCACGGAGGCTTTCCGGAGGCCGAGAAATGGTTCGGACAGGCCGGAGCCGACCCCCGTTTCGAAGAGCTGGCGAACTACTACATCATGGAGTGCCGCTTCCTCGACAAGGACTACGACTACGTGACCGCAAACGGGCCCGGGATGCTCGAAACCCTTCCGTCGGAACGCCGCGGCCGTCTCGCAAGGATGATCAGCGAATCCTACCTGGTGAAGGGGAATGACAAGAAAGCCCTGGAATACCTCAGGCTTGAGGAATCGGTTCCCGGCAGCCGCAACCGCGCCGACTACTTCCATGCAGGCTCGGTGCTCTATGCGGTTGGCGACTACGCCGGCGCAATCGACAATTTCACCAAAATGGGCGCCCTCCGCGACTCTATAGGCCAGGTGGCGGCCTACGACCTCGGTTATTCCTACATACGTACGGGCAACAAGGTTTCCGCCGCCGGAGCCTTCGGCGATGCTGCAGCCCTGGCCTTCGATCCCGCCATCCGGGAAGATGCCGCCTTCAACGCGGCCAAGCTCGCCTTCGACCTTAACGGCGATACCGCACCCTTCAAGGATTATCTGGCCAAGTATCCTTCCGAAAAACGCGCTCCGCAAATCTACAACTACATGGCCATAGCGGCTCTCAACAACCGCGACTACGCAGGGGCCATAGACAATTATTCCAAGATTGAAGAATTGGATGAGGTGCAGCAGGGCAATTACATAAAAGCCAATTATCTGCGTGCCAGCCAGCTGATAGAGAACGGAAGCTGGAGCGACGCCATTCCGTTCCTCAGGGCCGCCGGTTTCCATTATCCCAGGACCGACCGTTTCAACCAGCTCAGCCGTTACTGGCTCGCCGAGGCCAACTTCAATGCCGGCAACTATACCGAGGCCGAGAGCATCTGGACCGACCTTTACAACAACTCCGCCCTCAGGGGCATGAAGGAAAGCAAGCTGCTCGCCTATAATCTGGGTTATGCCTGCTTCAACGCCAAGAGATACGAAGCGGCTGCCCGCTGGTTCGACCTCTACGCCGCCTCCAACGACAAGACCAGCCGCGAAGACGCCCTCACGCGCCGTGCCGACTGCGATTTCGCACGTCACGATTACCGAAGCGCGGTAACTTCGTACGGCAGGGTCCTGGGCGAATACCGCAGTGCCGACAAGATCTATCCGTACCTGCAGCAGGCCATCGCCTACGGCCTGTCCGGTGACAAGGACTCGAAGATAAAGGTCCTGTCCACGGTCAGGCAGGCATCGCCTTCAGCACCGCTTTATTCCGAGGCCATGTACGAACTGGGCCGCACCTACATGGAGACCGAGAAGTACAACACGGCTCTCGACGTCTTCGAAAAGCTCAGGCGCTCCACCTCCGACAACACCTACGTCGCCCGTGCCCTCATCGGCAAGGGCATGGCCTACCGCAACATGAAGGAATACGACACCGCCCTAACGCAGTACAAGAAGGTGGTGGAACTCATGCCGGGCAGCCAGTATTCGCAGGATGCGCTCCTGGCCATCAACTCCATCTACCAGGCCCTCGGGCAGCCCGAAAAGTACATAGAGTACCTCGAGCGCAACGGCATCGGAGTGGGCAGGAACGATTCCGAGAAGGAAGATATCTACTTCAACACCGCCGAACAGGTGTACCTGGCCGGCAATTACTCCCAGGCGCTGAAATCCCTGCAGAAATACCTCGACGACTATCCCTCCGGCGCAAAGAGGGGAGACGCGCTCTTCTATCTCGCCGACTCCTACCGCCGTCTCGGCCAGAAGGAGAAGGCCTGTGAGAACTACCTCGCAGCCTGCTCTGTGCTGAAGGAAGGCCCGTTCGCCGAAAGCTCCGCCCTCGGCTATGCCACGCTCTCGTACGAGCTGGAACGCTACGCCGACGCCTACAAGGGTTATGACATGCTCCTCGGTATCGCCCAGATGCAGGAGAACAAGACTGCGGCCCTTACCGGCAGGCTGCGCAGCGCCTATGCCGGGAAGATGTGGCCCTCCGTGGTGAGCGCGGCAGAAGCCGTCAAGGCCGCAGGTGCCTCCGGGGACGCCCTCCGCGAGGCCAATTTCTGCGAAGCCCGCGCCCTGCTTGCCCAGAGCCGCAGGGACGAAGCCTTTGAACTGTTCCAAATCGTGGCCGGTGAGCCCGCTACCCGCGAGGGTGCCGAATCCACCTACATGATTGTCCAGGACCTGTTCGACAGCGGCAAGTATGACAGGGTAGAATCGCGCGTCTACGATTTCGCAGGAAAGAGCGGCAACCAGGGCTATTGGCTCGCCCGCTGCTACATCGTCCTGGCCGAGTCCTTCGCCGCCAGGGGCAATTCCGCGCAGGCAAAGGCCACTCTCGAAAGCATACGTGACGGCTACACTCCGTCGTCTTCCGGAGATGACATCCAAAAGCTTGTGGCTGAAAAACTTGCAAAACTTCAATAGGAGACTGAAACGATGAAAAAGATATATTTCGCAGCCGCAGCGGCCCTGCTTTCCGTCACTTCGTTCGCACAGAACCTCAATCCCGAGGTGGAAGTGACCAACGATTACGAAGCACGCATCTCCGAGATGCGCAAGGAGGTCCTGCCCATGCTGGTGCCCGATTCCCTGACCAGATTCGGCACCGTCGTCGACTACAGCGTATTCGAAACCAGATACAGGGGCGCATACGATTTCACCCCGTACGAGATTACCGTCACTCCGGAGGCCCGCGCATGGGACGGGAAACGCCTTTACGCACGCGTCGGGGCCGGCTATCCCTTCCGTCCGCTGGCAAAGATCTATTATTCTCCCAGGATCGAAGGGGCTCTCAGGAACGTGAACCGACTCGGCTTCCAGGGATACGGCGGAACCTATCACACCGTGCTGGGCGGGGCCCCGTACCAGGGCTACGACTACAATCCTTCCGCCGGAGTGGACATCAGCTGGATCGGCTCCCGCTGCGCCGCCGGCTTCGAACTGGGATACAACGGCATCCTCACTTCCGACTATGCCGCAAAGTATTTCTTCCACGATTTTTCGGTGAACGGCGAAGTGCGTTCGACTGGCGATGCCAGGGTTCCGTACGATTTCAAGGTAGGCGCCGCCTATGCCCTTGACAATCTGTATGAAATGACTCCGGCCACGCTCAACGAAACATCCTACGTGATTGACGGCAGCATCGCTCCGAAACTTTCTGTAGGCTCCGCGGCCATAGTGTTCGACCTCCACAGCCAGGGCAGCTTCTACTCGCAGTACTTCGGGCCGATATTGGTCAACAGCATCACCCCGAAGGCAAGGCTTACCGTCCTCGACGGCCTGCGGCTCGACCTGGGCGTGAAGCTGAGCTACGGCGATTCCTTCGGCATATTCCCCGACGTGCTTGCGGTCATCATGTCCGACGGTTCAGCCCCCGACGTGTACGCGTCGTTCACCGGCGGGCATAACGCCATGGACTATTCCGCCATGAAAACCGCCAACCACTGGGTGAATGCCAGCTACTTCCCGGCCACTCCCGGGGGCTCCGTGAACTGGATCAGGGTATCTACCGAAAACATAAACGCCAGGCTCGGCATCCGGGGGAGCGTGGCCGGCCGCATGCAGTACGACCTCTCCGGCGGATGGGCGTCCTTTGAAAATGTGCTGATGGACGCGTTCGCGCCTTCCCTGCAGTCCATGGAGACCTATGGCTCAATCCCCGAAATGTGCTTCAGTTATACCGATTACAACATGGCCTATGCTGCGCTGAAGCTTTCCTGGGCATCCGACCGCGTGAACGTGGACGGAAACTTCCTCTACAGGCACACCAACCTGGAGCCCGACGACGTCATCCTGGGCATTCCCGCTGTGGCAGGGGAGCTGAGCGCCGTCTACAACTGGAACCACAGGCTGTTCGCCGGCATGCGCGCGAAGGGCCAGACCGGCCGTCCGTCCCTGGTATGGAACGATCCCGGCTACATCGATCTGGGCCTCTTCGCCGAATATGAATTCGCCCGCGGAGTGTCGTTCTGGCTGCAGGGAGGCAACCTGCTCAACATGGATATTCCGCTTTCGCCTACACACGTGCCTGCAGGCATCAATATTACCGGCGGAATCTGCCTGAAATTGTAATTTTTTTCGTATTTTTGTAGGATTTATAAAGACAATAAAACAAAGACAGCATAAATGATCGAGAAAGAAAAAATGATCGAGGCGGAAGAGCAGTATTCCGCGAACAGTATACAGGTTCTGGAGGGCCTGGAAGCGGTGCGCAAGCGCCCGTCTATGTATATCGGCGACATCTCCGAAAGGGGCCTTCACCATCTGGTATACGAGGTTGTCGACAACAGTATCGACGAAGCCATGGGCGGCTTCTGCGACACCATCGACGTGGAAATCCTGGAAGACAACTCCATCCGCGTCACCGACAACGGCCGCGGCATCCCTACGGGCATGCATGAGAAGGAGCACCGCTCCGCCCTCGAGGTGGTTCTGACCGTCCTCCACGCCGGCGGCAAGTTCAGCAAGTCGAATTACAAGGTCTCAGGCGGTCTCCACGGCGTCGGCGTATCCTGCGTGAACGCCCTCAGCGACCTTCTGGTCGCCGAAGTGCACCGCGAGGGGCAGGTCTTCGTGCAGAAGTATTCGAAGGGCAAGCCCATTACCGAGGTTAAAGTTACGGGCACGTGCAACGACACCGGCACCATCATCACCTTCCATCCCGATCCGGAGATCTTCGTCCAGACCACTGTCTACAAGTATGACACCCTGGCCAACCGCCTCCGCGAGCTGGCGTTCCTGAACAAGGGCATACGCATTTCGCTCACCGACCACCGCGAACAGGTGGACGAAATGGTGCTCGACGAAAACGGCGACAAGAAAGCCACCGGCAAAAAGATCGACAAGAGCGAGGTCTTCTACAGCGAGAAGGGCCTGCGCGAATTCATCGACTATCTCGACGCCGGCGCCGAGAAGCTCATTCCCGAGCCCATCTGCGTCGAGAGCGACAAGATTATCCCCATCGACATCGCCCTCCAGTACAACACCGGCTTCTCCGAGAAGATCTATTCCTATGTCAACAACATCAACACCATAGAGGGCGGAACCCACCTGCAGGGCTTCAAGATGGGCCTCAGCAGGGCCATGAAGGCTTATGCCGACAAGAACGGCCTCCTCGAGAAGGCCAAGGTCGACCTCGCCCCCGAAGACTACCGCGAAGGTCTCACCGCCGTCATCAGCGTGAAGGTCCAGGAGCCCCAGTTCGAAGGCCAGACCAAAACCAAGCTCGGCAACACCGAGGTAACCTCCGCCGTAAGCCAGGCCACCTCCAACGCCATCGGCATCTTCCTGGAAGAGAATCCCAAGCTGGCCAAGCTCATAATCGAAAAGATAGTCCTCGCCGCAACCGCCCGCAACGCAGCCCGCAAGGCCCGTGAAATGGTGCAGCGCAAGACGGTCCTCACCGGCTCCGGACTTCCCGGCAAGCTGGCCGACTGCTCCGACAACGATCCCGAAAGGTGCGAGCTCTTCCTGGTGGAGGGCGACTCCGCAGGCGGCACCGCCAAGCAGGGCAGGGACCGCCGTTACCAGGCCATCCTCCCGCTCAGGGGCAAGATCCTGAACGTGGAGAAGGCCGCTGAGGGCAGGGCTTTCGACAGCCAGGAAATCCAGAACATCTACACCGCCCTCGGCGTGCGCGTTGCTCAGGAAGACGAAACCGGCGAGAAGCATCTCGACCTCAGCCGCCTCCGCTACCACAAGGTCATCATCATGACCGATGCCGACGTGGACGGCTCGCACATCGCCTGCCTCATCCTCACCTTCTTCTTCCGCTACATGTTCGACCTCATCAAGAACGGCTACGTCTATCTGGCCACTCCGCCCCTGTACCTGGTAAAGAAGGGCAAGGAAGAGGAATACTGCTGGACCGAGGAGCAGCGCGAGGACGCCGCCTTCCGCATGGGCAAGGGCTCCGACAAGGGCTACACCGTGCAGCGCTACAAGGGTCTCGGCGAAATGAGCGACGAACAGCTCTGGCAGACCACCATGAACCCCGCCAACAGGCGCCTGCGCAAGATCACCATCGACAACGCCATCCAGGCCGAGCGCACCTTCAGCATGCTCATGGGCGACGACGTCCCGCCGCGCAGGCAGTTCATCGAAGAGAACGCACATTACGCCAACAT
>JAFZLP010000154.1 GCA_017551405.1 Bacteroidales bacterium | reverse complement strand
GCGCCCCAGTCCATCCGCATCGTGGAGTTTTAGGGGCGGCGGAGTCTTCCAGACGGGCGGCCCTCCGAGGGGGCGCTGCCCCCTTATCCGCTTCGCTACCCCCCGCCCCTCCCGGCCTACCGACATCGCTTGCCATGCAAGCTCCGTCCCGGCCTCCGGGGGGCGCGTTGAGACGCGCCGCCAATTTCCGCTCCGCTGTCCGCCGCCGACTAGTCTGCCGCTGGCGAGGGGGGGGTAAGGTCAAAAAACGCCATTATCGTCCCTACCCCCGGCACGCCTACCCGGGGGTAAGGTCAAAAACCGCCTTTTTTGATCCTGCCCCCGGCACTTCGACCTGGGGGTAGGATTATTATCGGCTATTTTTGTGCTTCAAATATGTTATATTTGCACTGAAACATAACGGCTTATGAATAGATCATTGATTCTTGGCGCCACGCTGATGGTCGCCGCTTTCGTTGTAACTGCATGCGGAACACGCGCAGAAAAAGAATGGAACCTTGTCTGGGAAGAGAACTTTAACGGCACCGCCCTGGACGGAGACGCTTGGACCCGTGTATCACGTGGAGAGAGCGACTGGGACGACATGATGTCGCTCAGGGAAGACCTCGTCTTTGTCGAAGACGGCCAGCTGGTCCTGCTTGGCAAGGTGGGAGGCGAGGCCGATGAGACGCCCTTCGTCACTGGCGGCGTTTCCAGCTGCGGGAAGAAGTCTTTCCGGGAGGCCCGCATCGAAATCAAGGCCAAATTCAACTGCGCAGATGGCTTCTGGCCGGCACTCTGGCTCATGCCGGACTGCGATCTCCCACAACCGGAATACGCGGAAATTGATATCATGGAGCATCTGAATTCAGACGACTTCGTCTATCAGACTGTTCATTCCCGCTACACCCTGGACGGAGGGGAGGAACCGCCCAAATACGCCACCGCTGAAATTGACAAAGACGGATGGAACATCTATGCAGCGGAAGTGTACAGCGACAGCGTCTGCCTGTTCACCAACGGTGTCAAAACCCTCACATACCCGCGTCTGGAAGGGGTGGAGCACCAATTCCTCTGGGCCGATTACCCCTTCCACCTCATCCTGTCGAACCAGCTTGGCGGGAACTGGGTAGGAGCTGTAAGCAGCCCGGAACAACTCCCCTCGGAACTCAGGATTGACTGGATCAAAGTGTATGAAAAGCCCCACCGGGAGCTCCTGAACGGGAAGGACCTTTCCGGCTGGAAGGTCGTTCTGAAAGAACCCGAAAATGATAATGAGCCGACCTTCTCCGCTGAAGGAAAAGTCCTTCTTATCAGCGGGCAGCCCTTCGGCTATATCAGGACTGAAGAAAAGTATTCAGATTACACCTTTCATCTGGAATGGCGCTGGGCCGGAGATGAAGGAGTGGACGGCGGCATCTTCCATTTTCTGCAGGGAGAAGACAAGGTGTGGCCTCAGGGCGTTCAGCTTCAGATGACGCCCCGGGATATGGGCATACTCATGGGCGGGATTCCGCTGGAAGGAGTGGAAGGTCCTTTCTACCGCAAGCCGCGCCTGGTGGAAGACAGTCCTGAAAGGCCTGTCGGTGAGTGGAATGACATGGTCTTTGTCTGCAGGAAAGGTGTCATCAAGGCGTTCCTAAACGGCGTCCTCGTGAACGAAGCCCGCAGTGAGGCGACAGAAGGCTACATCGGTATCCAGTCCGAGGGCGGCGCAATGGACGTGAGGAACCTTTGGATAAGGTAAAGGCTCCGGACAGCGTCGGTAAATACGCAAGCCTTACAATAGCGTTTTTCGGAACCAGCTTATAATCAATATTTTACGCAAATCCTCCTATGGAAAAGTGCATAGGATGATTTACATAAATGGCTGATTATGAATTATTTGTGAAAAACGTAAAACCCGGCACCTGCCAATGTCTTCAGACAAATCTGGCCAAAGTACCTGGTAGATACGAGTCGGGCGGTGCGTTTCGCCCCTCCCAGGCAGCAGCAAAACGCGTCCAACGACCGCTACGTGAAAAGGTTTTGCGGGAGGTGTTTCGGGTACAAAATTTGTTGTATTTTTGTACACTATATACATCGTGTAAAATGATTCATTTGATATTGGCAGCGGCCGTCCTGCAGGCGGCTCCTGCAATCACCTCCGCCCCCGACACCTCGGCGACCGTGATCACCCTCGCCCAGGCGCTGGAGATAGCGCTCAGCGAGAACGCCTCGGTGCGGGTGGCCGACAAGGAAATCGAAGCGAAAGGCTATGCCCGCAAAGGCAGTTACGCCTCACTGTTCCCTTCGGTGAACGCCTCCGGCTCGTTCAGCCGCACCCTCAAGAAACAGGTCATGTCCATGGACATGGGCGGCCAGTCGGTCGATATCGAAGTCGGCCGCTGGAACACCTTCAACGGGGGAGTCTCGGCAAACATGCCCATCGTCAACGCCCAGCTCTGGAAGAGCATCGCCATCAGCGGCCAGGACGTGGAGCTTGCGGTCGAAAAGGCCCGCGGCTCGCGCCTGCAGATGGTTACCCAGGTAAAGCAGGCCTACTACGCCGTGCTGCTCGCCAAGGAGGCCAGGAGGGTATACGGTAGCGTGTACGACAACGCGGTGGCGAACTGCGAACGGACCCAGCAGAAGTACAACGCCTCCAAGGCCTCGGAACTCGACCTCGCGCGGGCGAAGACCGCCGTGGCCAACGCCATCCCCAGCCTCTATGACAGCGAAAACGCCGTCTACCTGACCCTCTGGCAGCTGAAAGCCCTCATGGGAGTGGACCTCGACCTCAACATCGACGTCGCCGAATCCCTCCAGGACTATGCCGATGACCTCCAGTACATGGCGCCCGAAGACTTCGACCTTTCGGACAACTCCACCCTCAGGCAGCTGGAGATCCAGGCCGGGCAGCTGGCCAACTCCGTAAGGATGCAGCAGTACGCGAGCCTCCCGTCGCTCGCCCTCTCCTTCAACGCCAGCGCCAACGCCATGGAGAATGCCTTCAACTTCAGCGAATACAAATGGCATCCCTACGCCACCGTGGGCCTGAGTCTCAGCATCCCCATCTTCTCCGGCGGCAGCAGGTACAATGCGGTGAAGCAGGCCCGCGCTCAGCAGCAGGAATTCGACATCCAGCGGGAAGACACCGAGAGGAACCTCCGCGTGGCTATCCGTCAGAGCCTCAACACCATGGAGACGGCCACCAAGAGCTACTCCTCCGCCATCGAGGCGCTGGAGAGCGCCCAGAAAGCCTACGGCATAGCCTCCAAGAGCTACGAGGTCGGCCGCAGCACCCTCACCGACCTCAACGACGCGCAGCTCGCCCTCACCCAGGCGCAGCTTGCGGTATCCCAGGCAGTTTACACTTTCATCGGGGCAAAGGCCGCGCTCGAACAGACCCTCGGCGCCGATTTCAGCATCTACGAAAAATGAAAAAGACATACATCATAATCCTCGCAGCGCTGGCAGTGGCCGCCTGCGGACAGAAAAAGACAGATTCCTCCAATGCGGCGACTGAACTCCCGCCCACCCGCGTGACGGTAACTGACGTGCAGTTCAGGACGGTTCCCCAGACCGAAGACTATTCCACCACGGTGCAGGCTTTCGCGGTGAACAACATCGCCCCGCAGAGCGGCAGCCGCATCCAGAAGATCAACGTGGAAGTCGGCACCTTCGTGGGAAAGGGCCAGGTGCTCGCCGAGATGGACGCCGTCCAACTCACCCAGAGCCGGCTCCAGCTCACCAATTCCGAGACTGAACTCGCCCGCCTCAAGCAGCTTTACGAGCAGGGAGGCCTGTCGCGCAGCGACTACGAAGCCGCCGAACTGCAGTACAATGTGGCGAAGGCGTCCTACGAGAACCTCGAGCAGAACACCATCCTCCGCTCGCCCATAAACGGCGTGGTGACGGCCCGCAACTATGACCGCGGCGACATGTACACCATGGGCCAGCCCATATTCACGGTGCAGCAGATTACCCCGGTCAAGCTTCTGGTGGGCGTGTCCGAGAGCGACTACACCAAGGTGAAGGTCGGCCAGGGCGTGAAGGTCACGGCAGACGCCCTTCCGGGCAGGACCTTCTCCGGCACCGTGAAGCGCATCTACCCCGTCATGGACGCCACCTCCCACACCTTCAAGGTCGAGGTGCAGGTGCCCAACGGCGACCGCGCCCTCAGGCCCGGCATGTACTGCAAGGCGACCCTGAACTTCGGCGATAACTACAGCGCCGTAGTGCCCGACGAGGCGGTGGTGAAGCAGCTCGGCACCGGCCAGCGCTACGTCTACATCCTCAACGAGGACGGGCTCACCGTGCGCAGCTCGGCAGTAACCCTCGGCCGTCACACCGGCAACAGCTACGAAGTCCTGAGCGGCGTGAGCCAGGGCGACCGCATCGCAGTGAGCGGCGCCAGCGCCCTCAAGGACGGAGCCAGGATCGAGATAGTGGAGAGATAGCGCCATGAGCATTTACCGTACAGCAGTAAACCGGCCGGTCACCACGATCCTCGTGTTCGTGGCGTTCGTGGTATTCGGCATCTACGCGCTCCTGAAGACATCCATAGCGCAGCTGCCCGACTTCGACGCCAACGTGGTGATGGTCATGTGCTCCTATCCCGGCGCCAGCGCCACGGACGTGGAGAACAACCTCACGAAAGTGCTCGAGAACAACCTCAACAGCGTCGAGCACCTCAAGGACATGACGTCCCGTTCCCGCGAGAACATCGCCATCGTCATACTCAGATTCGAATACGGCACCGACATCGACGCGGCCTGCAACGACATCCGCGACAACCTTGACATGGTGGCGCAGACCCTGCCCGACGGGGCCAGCACGCCGTTCCTGCGCAAGTTCAGCATGGACGACATGCCCATCATGATAATCAGCGCCACGGCGGACGAGAGCTTCAACGGCCTGGACCGCATCCTCGACGACAGGGTCACCACCCCGCTCGCCCGCGTGGACGGCGTGGGTACGGTGACGGTCATCGGCGCCCCCGACCGCGAAATCCAGATTTATTGCGATCCCAGCAAGCTCGAGGCTTACGGGCTCAGCATAGCCGGCATCTCCGCGGTCATCGCCTCCGAGAACCGCAACGTCCCGTCCGGCAACATCGACATCGGCACCGAGACCTACTCGCTGCGCGTCGAGAAGGAATTCTCCGACCCGCGCGACCTGCTCGACGTGGTGGTGGGCTACAGCGGCGGCAGCGCAGTGTACCTGCGCGACGTGGCCACCCTCGTGGACGGCCCCGCCGAGAAGTACCAGGAATCCTGGACCGACGGCCAGCGTGCGGCCACCATCATGATCCAGAAGCAGACCGGAGCCAACACCGTCGACGTCATCAGGCAGGTCAAGAAGAAGATGGCGGAAATCACCCCGTCTCTGCCTTCCGACATCAATCTGGTCAACGTCATCGACTCTTCCGACAACATCATCAACACCATCATGTCGCTGCTGCGTACCATCATCATCACGATGCTCGTGGTAATGCTGGTGGTGTACGTGTTCCTGGGCAGGTGGAGGGCCACTTTCATCATCGTGCTCGCCATCCCCATCGCCCTCATGGGCTCGCTGGTGTACCTGCT
>JAFZLP010000153.1 GCA_017551405.1 Bacteroidales bacterium | reverse complement strand
TCGGTATGGACTGGGCTCCCAACGCCTGGTTCAACATCAACCTCTCCCCGTTCACCGGAGGCCTCACCGTCGTCAGGATTCCGGAGCTCCGCTATACCTACGGCATGGATCTCCTTCCAAAGTACGCCGGTGACGGAAAGGCGGCGGACACCCCCGGCGAGCACTTCAAGTACACCAAGTTCCAGCTCGGCGCCCTCATCAAGACGAACGTCAAGTTCAATGTGAACGACAGGCTCGGCTACGAAACCCAGCTGGTGCTGTTCTCGGACTACCTCAACAAGCCCTGGATTCCCCGCGTGAACTGGGACAACAAGATAGTCTGGCAGCTGGCCAAATACTTCAAGCTCGGCTTCAACACCTGGCTCATCTACGACCCTAACGTCCTGATTGCCGACAAGTCGGGCGACACCGCCCCCCGCGTCCAGCTCAAGGAATTCCTCACTTTCAGTTTCACCTGGACCGTAGACAACAAGTAGATGCCCGGAACGATCCTACTTGCAGTCAGCGGCGGGATGGATTCCATGTACATGCTTGCCCGCGCCGGAGAGCTCTTCCCAGGGGCTCCCGTAACGGTCGCACACTGCAATTTCGGCCTCCGCGGCGAGGAATCCGACGGGGACGAGATGTTCGTGCGCGACTGGTGCTCCACCCACTCCATTCCGGTGCTGGTGAAGCGCTTCGACACCCTCGGATATGCCGAGGCCAACGGGATCAGCATTGAAATGGCCGCCCGCGACCTGCGGTACGGGTGGTTCGCGGAGCTGCTTTCCTCCGCACAGTTTTCGGCCGTAGCCGTAGCCCACAACGCCAATGACAACGCCGAGACCCTCATCCTCAACCTGCTGCGCGGCACCGGCACCAGGGGCCTCCGCGGCATGGGCGACAGGGACATCTCCGGCATCGGCAGCGGGAGGATACTGCGGCCGCTGCTCGGCGTCACCCGCGAAGAGATCGCCGCATGGATGACAGCCCACGGCGTGCCCCACCGCGAGGACAGCTCCAATTCCAGCAACCGCTTCAAACGCAACAAGATACGCAACGAGGTCTTCCCCGTCTTCGCAGAAATCAACCCATCTTTCCTGAAGACGCTCGGCTCCGACATAATGCACTTCGCCCAGGTCGACGACATCGCGGAAGACTACTTCCGCAGCGTGGCCATGGGGGTTTACGTCCCCGGCAGCACGGACACCGTTTCAATCCCCTCCCTGCTCGCGCTGGATCACTGGGAGTATGTGCTGTTCAGGCTGCTGGAGCCTTACGGCTTCGACGAGGGCACCCTCTCCGCGCTCGGAGCCCTTCTCCGTTCCGACGGAACCGTGAGCGGCAAGACCTTCGAGGCCCCCGGCTACAGGGCGGTAACCACTTCCGACAGCATAATCATCTCTGCCAAAGAAGTGAAACCGGAAGCGCTGAGCCTTGTCGTCACCGGCGACGGAGAGTATGAGCTGGGAGATGCTTCCATCACCGTCAAGAGCTATGGACGGCCGGCCGACCTGCAGCTGCAAAGGCCTGAGGGCCAGCTTATTGCAGATGCCGGCAAACTGAAGTATCCCTTCCGCCTGCGGAGCTGGGAGGCCGGCGACTGGATGAAACCCCTCGGCCTGGGCGGCAGGAAAAAGCTGTCCGACCTGTTCGTGGACCTGAAGTGGAGCCTGCCCCGGAAAGAGGCGGCCATTGTGCTCGAACACCCCGACGGCGCGCCGGGGCACGTGGGGGCGCTGCTGTGCGTCCGCATCGGGGACTCCCTGAAGGTGACCCCGGAAACCACAAGGATTGTGGAGATAACGTTACGCTAGGAAGGCCGCCATTCCGGCGGTATCGTCTTTCGCGAAGGACTTCTGTTCCCCCGAAGCGAGATTCTTGATGTTCACCATGCCCGACTCGGCCTCTGACGAGCCGCAGATGCTGATGAACGGGATGCCCTTCCTGTCGGCATATTCGAACTGCTTCTTAAGCTTGCCGGAATCCGCGAAGACCTCGACCGAAATACCCTGGCTGCGAAGTCCGGAAGCGATGGGAAGCACATATTTCACCGACTCCTCGTCCATGTTGGCGAAGAGCAGGCGGGTGGCCGAAGCGAGGGATGCGGGGAATTTGTCAAGACCGGTGAGGACGTCGAAGATGCGGTCCGCGCCGAAAGAGATTCCCACTCCGGACATTCCGGGAAGGCCGAAAATGCCGGTAAGGTTGTCGTAGCGGCCGCCTCCGCAGATGCTGCCTATCTCCCAGTCCAGAGCCTTGACCTCGAAGATGGCTCCGGTGTAATAATTGAGGCCGCGTGCGAGCGACAGGTCCATCTCCACAGGACAGTCCACGCCGGCGGCGGCAACGAGGCCGAAGAGCTCCTCCAGCTCGTCCAGGCCCTTCAGGCCAGTTTCGGAAGAAGCAAGCACTCCGCGCATCGCCTTCAGTTTGTCGGCGGTGCTACCTGAGAGTGTGAGAACCGGCTCCAGCACGGCGACCGCCTGTTCAGTAAGGCCTTTGGAAAGCATTTCAGCCTTCACCGCATCGAGGCCTATCTTGTCGAGCTTGTCGATTGCGACGGTTATGTCTACCACCTTGTCGGGGAAGCCGCACACTTCGGCCAGGCCGGTGAGGACCTTGCGGTTGTTGATCTTGAGGACTACCCTGACGTCCAGTTTCCTAAACACCTCGGCAACCATCTGCACGAGCTCCAGTTCGCACAGCTGGGAGTTGCTGCCGATTACGTCCACGTCGCACTGGTAGAACTCGCGGTAGCGGCCCTTCTGAGGCCTGTCCGCCCTCCATACCGGCTGGATCTGATAGCGCCTGAAGGGGAAGCTGAGCTCGGCCTGGTGCTGCACCACGTAACGCGCGAAAGGCACGGTGAGATCGTAGCGCAAACCCTTCTCGCACAGCTCTTTGCTCAGCGCCGCACTGCGGTATCCGCCCTCCGGCGTACGGAACGCGCCGAAATCGACGGAGTCGAACGGGTCGCCGGAATTGAGCACCCGGAAAAGGAGCTTGTCGCCTTCGTCGCCGTACTTCCCGAGCAGGGTGGAAAGGTTTTCCATCGCCGGGGTTTCTATCTGCGCGTAACCGAAGCGGCGGAACACGTCCCTGACGGTATCGAAAATATAGTTGCGGCAGGCCATCTGATGCTGGGAGAAGTCCCTGGTGCCCTTAGGTATGGATGGTTTTTGTGACATGTCAAAATGTTTAATGATGCAAATTTACTAACTTTGTACTTTCAAGACCAAAGAAATGAAAGATTTTTTCAAAATGCTCCTTGCAGTCATCTGCGGACTGCTGCTGTTTTTCTTCATCACGATATTCATAGCGGGCGGAGCGCTCTCGGCCATGGGAGCCGCCGCGTCGGGTGACAAGAAAGCCGTGCTGCCGCGCAGCGGAGTCCTGGCGGTGGACATGTCGGCTTTCGTGCTGGACGAGCAGACTTCCACGAACAACTTCGCCATGAGCACCGCTCCCACCGTTCCGGCGGTAGGCATCCTGCAGGCCGTCCAGGCCATCGGCATCGCCGCGGAAGACCCCGGAGTCAAGGGCATCTTCCTGAAGACCGACGGCAACACGTCCAGCATCGCCGCAATCGAGGAGTTCCGCAAGGCCATCGCGGATTTCCGCAGGAGCGGCAAGCCGGTCATCGCATACATCGAGAATCCATCCACCACGGGTTACTGGCTGGCCAGCGCCGCCGACAAGGTGTATATGACTGAATATCAAGGCTCTACCATAACCATGAACGGTGTCAGCATCCAGACCCTTTTCCTCAAGGACCTCCTGGACAGGCTGGGAGTGAACGTCCAGCTCATCCGCCACGGCAAATTCAAGAGCGCCGGCGAAATGTTCACCCGAAACGCCGCCAGCGCCGAGAACCTCCTGCAGTACAAGACCATGGTTGATTCTTTCTGGGGCGTTATCCGCAAGGACATAGCGGAAGCCCGCGGCCTCACCGAGGAGGCTGTGGACGCCGTCATCGACAATCTGGAGCTCTGCTGCCCCGAAGACTTCCTCACCACCCATATGGCAGATGACATCCTCACCCGCCAGGAACTCAAGGACAAGATAAGCGCCATGGCAGTCAAGGAAGACTTTGAAGACGTGGGCTTCATGCGCCTGGCCGACTACGCGGCGGTAAAAGTGATGCCCAACTATAAGTCCAGGAACAAGATAGCCATCATTTACGCCGCCGGTGACATCGTGGACGGAAACGGCTTCCAGGGCATAGCCGGAGACCGCTTCGCCGGCATCATCGACAAGGTCCGCAAAGACGACAATGTAAAGGCCGTGGTACTCCGAGTGAACTCCGGAGGCGGCAGCGTGCTCGCCAGCGAGAAGATCAAGCACGAACTCGATCTGCTCGCGGAAGACAAGCCGGTCGTCGCGTCCTTCGGGGACTATGCGGCTTCGGGCGGCTATTGGATCAGCAACAACTGCAGCATGATATACTCCGACGCCACTACCCTCACCGGCTCCATCGGCGTGTTCGCAATGGTTCCGGACTTCGGCAAGACCGCAAGCAAGGTGGTGGGCGTAAACGTGCAGAGCATCTCCAGCAGCAGGCACGGGGACATGTTCGGGCTCATGCGTCCGTTCGACGCGAGCGAGTACAATTACATGCTCAAGTCCATTGAGGCCGTCTACGAAAAGTTCATCACGACTGTTTCAGAAGGCCGCGAGATCGACAAGGAAAAGGTAGACGACATGGGACAGGGACGCGTATGGACAGGATCCGACGCCGTCGGCCTCGGCCTGGTGGATGAGATCGGCACCCTTTCCGACGCACTCGACTACGCCGTAGTTGCAGCCGGATTCAATATGGAAGACGTGCAGATTGCGGAGTATCCCGCTCCCCTCACCACCTTCCAGCAAATGATGATGATGCTGAACGGAATCCCCGACGAGGGCGAATTCGTGAAGGCCCAGGTGCTCAAGATGAGCAGGCCTCAGGTAATCGCCCGCATGCCGTATGAGATAACGGTTCTAAATTAAGGTCATCACCGCAAAAGTATACAGCAGGAAGGCCTGCAGGCGCACCTTGCCTTTCCCGCTGCTCTTCATGAAGTACTCGACAGGATCGGAAGAAAGGATTCTGTCGAGTTCTTCGTTATCCGGAAGCGCCCGGGCCGACCATTTGGAAGTGATCTGGCCGCCGGAGATGAAAACGGCCCCTCCGTTCGAACGGTTGAGGGTCTGCAGGGTCCTGTAGTCCGCGAAGAAACTGTTCGAGATGAGCGTGGGGTCGGAGGTGATTTCGGATATGGTTTCAGGCGTGCCGGCCGTGAGGAAAAGGACGGTGAAGCCTTTCTCAGCCGCTGCGGAGAGAACGCGGGAAATCCCTGCCAGCCTGTCTTCGGAAAGCTTCTGCGGGTCGTATGCAGACACCGCCAGGACGTGCTTGCCGAGCGCGAGACTGTCGGCGTATTCGCCGGCTGCGGAATAGAAGGAAAGGATTTCACGGGGGGTGTCATCGCCCAGAATGGTGTTGGAATAGCTTTCAGTACGCACGAACTGCCAGCTGGAATCGGGCGGGCAGTCCTTGGTGAACGCCCCTTCGCGCCCGTCTTTCTCGTATACGTAGGCGGTCACGTCTTCGAAAGCGCTTTCGACCGAACCGTACAGCTCGGTCCCGGGCTTCAGGGACGTGAAGTCCACAAGCGGGAGCGAGAGCTGCGAGTAAAGGGTGAAAAGGCCGATGGAGACCACCGCGATGCCGAAACTCGCGTATTTCACCTTTTGC
>JAFZLP010000019.1 GCA_017551405.1 Bacteroidales bacterium | reverse complement strand
CGACTCGGCCATCAAGGGCCTTGCAGCCGGCGTCAACGTCACCTCTTCTTCGGGACAGCCCGGCGCATCCTCCCGTATCCGCATCCGCGGTACCGGCACCATCAACAACTCCGACCCGCTCTACATTGTGGACGGCATGCCCATCGACATCAACGGCATCGACTTCCTCAATCCTTCCGACATCGAGAGCATCGAGGTGCTCAAGGACGCGGCTTCGGGTGCGGTTTACGGTGCCCGTGCAGCCAACGGCGTCATCCTTGTCACCACCAAGAAGGGTGTCAAGGGCAACGCGAAGGTGAACTACAACTTCAGCTACGGCGTTTCCAGCCCCTGGCGTGAAAGGGAGGTGCTGAATGCATCCGAATACGCTATCATGCGCAATGAAGGCCGCATCAACGCCGGCATGGCTCCCATCTATGCCGATCCGTTCTCCTACGGTGAAGGCACCGACTGGCAGAAGGAAGTGTTCAACTATAACGCACCCCAGCAGAACCACGAACTCAGCATCAGCGGGGCTTCCGACAAGGTCAACTACTACCTCTCCCTCGGCTACGTGAAGCAGGAGGGTATCGTCGGCGGCAATTTCGGCCGTTCCAACTACGACCGTCTCACCCTGCGTTCCAATACCGGTTACGAGCTCTTCAATGCGAAATCCGAGAGGAACTTCCTCAATCGCATGGCTCTCACCAGCAACATCTCCTACGCCAACGTCAAGAGCACGGGCGTCGAGACCAACTCGCAGTGGGGCTCCCCCCTCGGCTCGGCACTCGCCCTCTCCCCCATCCTCGGAGTTTATGCCACCGAGGCTCAGGCAGCCCAGCAGCTCATCGACTATGCCGGTGAATCCCTCATCTACGATGCCGACGGCCGCATGTTCATGGTGCCCGGCGGCGACTACAACGAAATGGTCAACCCGATCGCCAGCCTGAACCTCCCCGCCAGCCAGGGATGGAAGCATCAGGTAGTGAGCAACTTCGCAGGCGAACTCGACATCATCGAAGGCCTCAAGTTCCGCTCTTCCGTGGGATTCGACCTTTCCTTCTGGGGCAGCAACGGCTACACCAGGAAGTTTTACCTCGGATCCAACAACCGTTCCGACAAGACCGTCTCCAGTGCCGAGAGCGACCACAGCCTCACCTGGCAGATTGAAAACACCCTCACCTATAATAAGGAATTCGGCAAGCACGGCCTCACCGTCCTGCTCGGACAGAGCGCCAAGGACAACAGCGGCCAGTACCTCGGAGGCAGCCGCTACGACCTCGTCGACCTGGGCAAGCCCTACATCGACTATGCGACCGGTCTACAGGAAGACGGCCGTATGAGCATCTACGGCGGTCCCTACACCCACGCGCGCCTCGCATCCTATTTCTTCCGCGCAAGCTGGAACTACGACGAGCGCTACATGGCAGAGGTCACCGTCCGCCGCGACGGTTCCTCGCGTTTCGGCTCCAACAACAAGTGGGCAACCTTCCCGTCCGTATCGGTCGGCTGGAACCTCCACAAGGAGTCTTTCCTCAGCCTGCCTTCGTGGTGGGACGTGCTCAAGGCACGCTTCTCGTGGGGTGAAAACGGTAACGAAGCCATCGGTAACTTCCGCTACACTGTGCTCACCTCGTCCGGCAACAACTACATCTTCGGCGACAACGAAGCAGTGGCTGTAGGCGTCAAGGCCAGCGGCCTTGCCAACCCCAGCCTCCGCTGGGAGACTTCCCGCCAGACCAACGCCGGTCTTGACATGGCTTTCCTGCACCAGGCCCTCACCTTCAGCGTGGACTGGTACCGGAAGATCACCGACGGCATGCTGATGACCATGGTCATCCCCTCTTATGTCGGTGAATCCAAGCCCGTCGGCAACGTGGGTATCATGAGCAACAGCGGTGTCGAAATGGAACTCGGCTACAAGTTCGCGGTCCGCGACGCCCGCTTCCGCATCGGCGGCAACCTCACCTATCTCAAGAACAGGCTTATTGAATACGGTAACGAGACCGGCTGGGCAAACCTGGATTCCTTCCAGACCGTCGGCACCATCTCCCGCGCCGAGAACGGCCTCCCGTTCCCCTTCTTCTACGGCTACAAGACTGACGGCATCTTCCAGAACCAGGAAGAGATCAAGGCCTATGTGAACGACAAGGGCGAACTCCTCCAGCCCAACGCCAATCCCGGTGACGTCCGTTTCGTGGACTTCGACGGCAACGGCGTCATCAACGAGGACGACCGTACCATGATAGGCAACGGTACTCCCGACTGGACCTGGGGTGTTACCTTCAACGCCGACTGGAAGGGCTTTGACTTCTTCATGCTGTGGCAGGGCACCGTCGGCAACGACGTCTTCGACGCCACCAGGCGTGTCGACATCCCCGCCTCCAACCTCCCGGCTTACATGCTCAACCGCTGGACCGGCGAAGGCACCTCCAACCGCATCCCGCGCTATGTTCAGGGCGACTCGGTCAACTGGCTCTCCAGCGACCTCTATGTCTATGATGGCAGCTATGCCCGCCTGAAGAACATCCAGCTCGGCTACACCCTGCCTTCTTCCCTTACCAGGAAGGCCTTCATCAGCTCTCTCCGCCTGTTTGTCGGCGCCGAGAACCTCGTCACTCTCACCAAGTACCACGGCTATGATCCCGAAATCTCTTCCGGCGGCACTTCTCTCGGTATCGACTACGGCGTCTATCCGCAGGCACGCACCCTCATGTTCGGCGTAAATGTAGGATTCTAATATGCACGACACCATGAAAAATACATTCAATACCATAATGCTCGCAGCCGCCCTCATGCTTGGCGCAGGCTGCACCAGCGAGTTCCTCACCGTTGAGAACCCCATGGCGGCTCCCATCGAGGAATACTTCACCACTCCCGAGCATCTTGGCGAGGCCCTTACGGCCGCCTACGACCCGCTCGAATGGACCGACTGGGGAATGGGCCAGTACAGCCCCGTGATGATCATGAGCGACATCATGGCCGACCAGATCTGGGTTGGCGGAGCCGACAAGACAGACAACCAGTTCTGGCATCTCATGATGAACTATGAGGCCACTCCGACCAATACCCTTTCCGCGCTGTGGACCAACGCCTATTCCGGCATCAAGCGCTGCAACGACGTAATCAAGTATATGGAATGGACCGAAGGCCTTTCCGCCGACGTGGCGAAGTCCTACGAAGCCCAGGTCCGCGTGCTCCGCGTCTATTACTACAGCTGGCTCTGGAAGTTCTACGGCAACGTTCCTTACTATACCGTGAATCTCGAGGATCCCTGGGTCTGCGCCCAGAGCACTGCCGACCAGGTCTATGACGGCATGATGACAGACCTCGAAGAGGCGCTGAAGCTGAACGCCCTTCCGATGAGGTGCAGCGGCGCCGAGCTCGGCCGCGTCACCAAGGCAATGGCCTACATGCTCTACGCCGAACTCGCCATGTACAAGAACGACTCCGCCCGCATGGACACCGCCTTCTCGTACATGAAGGAGATCATCGACAGCAAGCAGTACTCCCTGGCCGACGACTACCGCACCATCTTCACCCTTGCAGGCGAGCACAATTCCGAATCCATCTTCGAAATCACCTACAAGTCCGAGAACGCCGTCCGCGGCTGGAGCTGGGCCCTCGGGGCCGGCGGTACCGTGCTTCCGCGCCTTATCGGTCCTTACAACCTTGCAGACGCCACCGGCGTGCATCTGAACGGCTGGGGCTTCGCTCCCGTCCGCACCGAGACCTTCGAGATGTACGACCCGTCCGACGAGCGCCGCGACGCCACCTGCTGGGATGCCAGCGGCCTGAGCTACGACAAGCGCTACCAGGACACCGGCCTCTTCCTCGAGAAGTACGCTCCCCGCGTGGACTACTCCCAGGGCTACCTTTCCGACGCCGACTTCGGCTTCGGCAACAATTTCCGCATCTACCGTTACGCCGAGACCCTGCTCAACGCAGCTGAACTCGTCGTCACCGGTCACGGCAGCGGCGACGCCCAGGGCTGGCTGAATGAAGTTCATTCCCGCTCGCTCGACGGCAAGACCGTTGAACTTTCCCTCGCCAACATCAAGGAAGAGCGCAAGCTCGAGTTCGTAGGTGAAGGCAAGCGCTACTGGGACCTCATCCGCTGGGGCGACGCCTCATCCGTCCTGGTTCCCGATGCCTACGGCTACCGCACCAACACCTGGAGTGAAAGCAAGAAGTATCTGCCCATCCCGCAGAGCGAGATAGACGCTTCCGCAAGCACCAGCGAACCTCTCACCCAGAACAACTATTAACAGAATCCGCATATGAAAAAGATATTTTCTCTGTTTGCTGCCGCCGCGGTGCTTTTCGCCTGCGCTCCGGAGCAGATCAACCACCCCACTGAGGACATGGTTGCAAGTGCGGCGTCCTACGAGCCCGTAATCACCGTGGACCAGACCACCAACCAGGTCACCTTCTCGCTGCCGCAGGGCACCAAGGGCGTGATTCCGGTGTGGGAGTTCCCCGACAAGAACGGAGACTTCACCCAGTACGCCGCCAAAGACGGCCTCACCAGGATTTACACCTCCATGGGTGACTATCCGGTACGGCTTCAGATAATGAATGCCGCCGGCCTCTCCCCCGACTATGTGGAAAAGACCTTCCATATCGACAACACCATAGTCAACTTCGACAAGTACTTCACCTTCTTCGCCGGCAACGGCAGCAAGGAATGGCGCCTCAAGGGCGAAACCGACCAGCATTTCGGCTGCGGCGAGCCCGGAACCACCGGCACCAACTGGTGGGCGGCAAAGGCCTGGGAGAAGGAATCCACCGGTATCTACGAGGACCGCATGACCTTCACCACCGAAGGCGGCTACACCTACAACCCGGGCCCGGACGGCCAGACCTACGTGAACAAGGACGTCACCAAGGCTCCCGGACATGCCGGCGAGGCTGAGGACTATACTGCCGACTTCCCGCTGACCAACACCTCGTTCAGCTTCAGCGTCGAGGGCGACGACCTCTACGTGACGCTCGGCGAAGCCGCGTTCGCCTACTTCCCGAACGACGACTTCATTGCCAATCCCAGGTTCAGGGTCGAAGCGGCCAACACCAAGACCATCGAACTCGTGAACGACAACGGCTCCATCGCCTGGCACTTCACCCTCAGCAGCGAGGAGCCCGACAACAGCGGCAAGCCCTTCGAAGGATTCAAGTACAACGCCGAGAGCAACCTCTGGCTGCCCGCCGACGCGAACCATACCTATTCGCAGTACTACGCACCCGGCTGGAGCCAGCTGCCCAATCCCGAAATTACCTACGAGAACGGCACCTATTCCTTCAACTGCCCCAGCGCGACTGTCGACCAGTGGCAGAACCAGTTCTTCATCATTCCGGTGAACGACATCTCCCTCAGCTCCGCGCTCCACTACGACTTCTCCGTGAAGATGAACCTCTCGAAGGACGTCAAGAACGTGACCTTCAAGCTCACCGACGCTACCGACGACGGCAACTTCCTCTTCACCGAGCGTATGGATATCAAGGCCTTCGAAGAGACCGTGTTCTGGCTCAGCGACGTTCCCGGCATCGATGCCGCGGCAGTGAAGATGGTATTCGATTTCGGCGGCAACCCCGACGATACCGAGGTCACCATCAGCAACATAGTCCTTAAGGACCACGCCATAGACGACGGCACCGTGCTGCCCAACCCGGACAATCCCGACAATCCCGACAATCCCGGCACCTACACCTACGGCCCCAACCTCTGGGACGGCAGCGCCGAGCTCGAGACATGGTTCAGCCCGGCCGACTGGAGCGGCGGACTCGACCCGCAGGCCTCCTACAACGGCGGCGTGCTCACCCTCACCACTCCCGCCGGCATAGGCGGCAGCGAGTGGCAGGGACAGGTCAAACTCCACTCCGGCATTGCCATCGATCCCGCCAAGCGCTACAGCTTCTCCTGCAAGGTGACCGCCGGGGCTTCCGGAGCAATCACCATCAAGGGCACTTCCAACGACGATCCGGGCGGACGCGAGTTCTTCTATGACAACGGAGTGAACCTCGAAGCCTACGAGG
>JAFZLP010000152.1 GCA_017551405.1 Bacteroidales bacterium | reverse complement strand
GAGGGGAAATCATCCCCCCGTCGGGAGAATTCGGGGAACACGGGGTGAGGCTCACGCGGTGGGGCAATCTGCTCAGGGCGGGCGAAGTGCCCGGCGAAGGGCAGTGGGCAGGTGCGCTCAGGAAGAGCGCTCCGGCTCCATCCTCCCGCAAACCCGTCATCCCCGGAGTGCTCCCCGCCGAAGAAACCGACAGGGCCCTGGCCATCGGATACAAGCATGAGTGCCCTGTAGTGGAGCTTTCCCTCTCCGATGCCAGGAAATACCTGCACCGCGACACCCTTTGCTTCCCCGACGAACCGAAGGGCCTGCTTATCGCATCGTATCTTTCCCACCCGCTGGGATTCATGAAAAATCTCGGTTCCCGCTGCAACAATCTGCTGCCGAAGAACCGCAGAATACTGATGGACGTATGAAAAGATGTATAACCGTCATGGCGGCGCTGCTGGTCGCCGTATGTGCCCTGGCGCAGACTCCCCAGGAATTCAAGGCCGCCTACGACAGGCAGGTGGCCGCGGTAGGTAATTCCGGCCTGGGAGTGAAAGGCATCCTGGAATCCTGGAATGCCGCCTTTCCGGACGACACCACCATGCTGGAGTGCTGCTTCACCTATTTCCTGACGAAAGGGCGCGAGGTCGTGATTGAACCCCGTGCCGGAAAGAAGTATCTCGGCAAGGCTCCCGCATTCACCTTCAAGGACACGACTGGCACGGATGTCTTCTTCTATGAAATCCCCGTCTACGACGACGCCCTTTTCACCCGCAGCCAGGAGTGCATCACCAGGGCGATAAAGCTGGCCCCGGACAACCTGGGCTACCGTTTCGACGAGGTGGCGGCCCTTCTCGATTATGAGCGCGAAAGCCCCGACATGGCCGCGGCCGCGCTGATCGAGACCATCGAATACAATTATAACGCAAAGCCCTCCTGGAACGCCTCAGGGGGGATTCTCTCCCAGGAGGATTTCCGCCAGGGAATAATGGAATACTGCTACATGTTCTTCCAGCTGGGCACCCCGTCGGGCTACGAGAATTTCAAGCTCATCTCCGAAACCATGCTCAGGTACGAGCCTAAGGACACCGGTTTCATCGACAATATCGGCGCCTACTGGCAGATATACAAGAAAGACTACAAGAAGGCCACCAAGTTCTACAAGAAGGCCCTCAAGATAAACCCCGAGGATTATCCCGCACTGACAAACCTCAGAATTATTAATAAAATCACAAAGAAATGAAAAAGGTATTTTTTCTGATGATTCCCGTTTTGATGCTGGCGGCATGCCAGCCCAGGGCAGCGAAGGTTCCCGCCCTGGATCTCAGCAACCTTGACACCACCGTGGCTCCCGGAGCGGACTTCTACAAGTACGCCACCCACGGCTGGCAGGTCAACAACCCGCTGAAGCCGGAGTTCTCCCGTTTCGGCAGCTTCGACCAGCTCAACGAAAACAACGTCATCCGCCTGAACGACCTGTTCGCGTCCATGACCACCATGAAGACCACTCCCGGCAGCGTGGAGCAGAAAATCGTGGACATCTACAAGCAGGGTCTGGATTCCGTACGCCTGAACAATGAGGGCGCGGAGCCTCTCAAGCCCTATGTGGCTATGGTTGAGGCTGTTGCCTCCAAGGAAGAGCTGGTGAACCTGCTCGCTGAACTGCACAATACCAGCGTTGGCTCCTTCTTCGGGGGCTACGTCGAAGCAGACCTCACCGACAGCGACAACCAGATTCTTTATATGGGCCAGGGCGGCCTCGGAATCGGCGACCGCGACTACTATCTCCTCGAGTCGAACGCCGCCATCAAGGAGGGCTACCGCACTTACCTTACCAAGATTCTCACCCTTGCAGGCGTTGAGGATCCCAAGGACGTGGCTGACGACGCCGTGTTCGTGGAGGAAGTCCTCGCCAGGAATTCCTGGACCCGCGAGCAGGAGAGGGACATCCTCGCACAGTACAACCCCTACAGCACCGCGGAGCTTGACACTGCTTTCCCGGGCTTCCCGTTCGCCGCATATCTTTCCGCCCGCGGCATTCCCGAGCAGGAGAAGATAGTCGTGGCCGAGCCGTCCTTCTTCAAGGCTTTCGCCGCCTACTTCGCCACCGCCGACCTCAAGGTGCTCAAGGATTATGTCCTCGCCCAGGTCGTCAGCAACTCCACCAACGCCCTCAGCGACGATTTCTATGCCGCTTCGTTTGACTTCTACAGCAGGCAGATGGCCGGCGTGAAGGAGCAGAAGCCCCGCTGGAAGCGCGCAATGGCGGTTCCCAACGGCATCCTCCGCGAAGCTGTCGGCAAGATGTACGTCGAAAAGTACTTCCCCGAAAGCAGCAAGAAGCAGATGCTCGAGCTTGTGAAGAACCTTCAGACCGCTCTCGGCGAGCATATCGCAGAACTCGACTGGATGAGCGACGCCACCAAGGCCAAGGCTCAGGAAAAGCTCGCCAACTTCACCGTGAAGATCGGCTATCCCGACAAGTGGAAGGACTACAGCACCCTCGAGGTGGATCCCGAAAAGAGCTATTTCGAGAATCTGCTCGCAGCCAGCAAGTGGTATGTCGCAGACAACCTGAACAAGCTCGGCAAGCCGACGGACAAGACCGAATGGGGCATGCCTCCCCAGATGGTGAACGCCTACTATAATCCCACCACCAACGAGATCTGCTTCCCTGCAGCTATCCTCCAGCCTCCCTTCTTCAATCCCGATGCTGACGACGCAGTCAACTACGGCGCCATCGGCGTGGTCATCGGTCATGAGATGACCCACGGATTCGACGACCAGGGCCGCCTGTTCGACAAGGACGGCAACATGAACGACTGGTGGACCGAGGAAGACGCCGAGACCTTCAAGGCCAAGTCCGAAAAGCTCATTCAGCAGTACTCCGAGGTGGAAATCCTTCCCGGCGTACACGCCAACGGAGTCAACACCCTCGGTGAGAACATAGCCGACCACGGCGGCCTCAGCATCGCCTACACCGCCCTGCACAACGCCATCGCCGGCAAGGACGTGAAGCCCATCGACGGATTCACCCCCGACCAGCGCTTCTATCTCGGCTATGCCACTGTCTGGGCACAGAACATCACCGACGAAGAGAAGGCCCGCCTGAACAATCTCGACGTGCATTCGCTGGGCAGCAACCGCGTGAACGTTGCCGTCCGCAACTTCCAGACCTTCTTCGACGCCTTCGGAATCAAGGAAGGCGACGCCATGTACAGGCCCGAGGAAGAGCGCGTCCATATCTGGTAAACTCTTGAAAGCGTCCCGTTTCATATCGGAACGCCTCGATTTCCGGGGAAGGATAACGGTCGTAGCCACGGCCGTATCCTTCCTCGTTATCATTATCGCCGTGGCCGTAGTGGACGGTTTCCGCATGGAAATCCGCAATGGCGTGAGTACAATCATGGGGGACGTCCAGCTCACCTCGCCTGGCGCAAACTACTTCGGAGAAGGGGAGCCGGTGAGCGAAAGCGGCTTCTCCATCGATGATCTCAGGGAATTGAACGGCGTGAAGGACGTGGTGCCCGCTATCTACCGCACCGGCATAGTCAGGAACGGCACTGACATCCAGGGAGTGCTCTTCAAGGGAGTGCCCTCCGCCGACAGCGCCGCCCTGGGAGTATCCATCCCCGCCACCCTGGCGGACAGGCTCGATCTTAAGGAGGGCGATCCGCTGCTCACTTATTTCGTGGGAGAAAGCGTGAAGGTGCGCAAGTTCACCGTGCGCTCCGTCTACCGGGACCTGCTTCGCACCGACGACAATATCGTGGTCTATGCCTCAATTCCCGACCTCCAGCGGGTCAACGGGTGGTCCGAGGGTGAATACTCCGCCCTGGAAGTGCTTCTGGAAGACCGCTGGCGCTCGTACGACGGCGAAAACCGGAAGGCTGCCGAGGCGTCCGTCCTGAGCGGGCTCAGCGCGCAGACCGCATATTCCCGGTTCAGCCACCTCTTCGACTGGCTCAACCTCTTGGATTTCAATGTCCTGGCCATTTTGCTCCTGATGATTCTGGTAGCCGGTTTCAACATGGTTTCGGGGCTGCTCATAATGCTTTTCCGCCACACCGGCACCATCGGGACCCTCAAGGCCGTGGGAATGGACAACAGGGGGATAGCCGGAGTGTTCCTGCGCGTCGCATCCCGGGTGGTGCTCCTGGGCATGGCCATTGGGAACGCACTGGCCCTGCTGTTCTGCCTCGTCCAAGGCACGACGCACCTGCTCCGCCTGAATCCGGAGAACTATTTCGTAAGCTATGTACCCGTTTGGGTGAACGTCCCGAAGATCCTGCTCGCGGACGCCGTGGCCTATCTGGCCATCATGCTGCTCATGCTCCTGCCGTCCCTGTTCATAGCCAGGGTCGATCCGGCCGACACGGTCAGGGTGAAGTAACGGCTTAAGGCGCTATCTGCCTGTATTTCTCGTAGCGGGCCATCACCGCATCCACGAAGTTTATGGTTTCCTGTCCGTGGAACTTGCCGAGCTTTACGGTGTCTACCGTGAGTATGGAATCGGTGCGCATTTCTGGGATTAGGCCCGCCAGGTTGTCCCAGTAACCGGGATCGATTCCCTTGTGCCTTGCAAAATTGATGAGGTCGCGCACGCGCCCCGCCCCCGCGTTGTAAGCGGCGAGGGTGAGCTTCTGCCTTTCGGTTTCGTTGGCGGCAACGGAGACGTAGTTCTTCGAGAGGCTCTGCAGGTACCGGGTGCCGGCCATTACGCTCTGCTCGGCATCCAGCAGGCTGTCGGCACCGAAGGCCTTTGCGGTGGAGGGCATCATCTGCATCAGACCGGCGGCGCCCCTCCTGCTGAGCGCGTCGTGCCTGAAATTGGACTCGTGGTAGATGATTGCGGAAACGAAGCGCCAGTCGAGGGCGGCGGAGTCGGACCACGACTTGATGAGCGAGTCATAGGGGCTGATCCTGTAGTCTGCGGTCTTGTACCTGTCTTCCAGGGGGATGTAGACTTCCACTTCTTCCACGACCGGCTCTTCCACCCTGTAACTCCGGCAGAACACTGCGCCGGCTACGAGCAGTACGAGTGCACCGAGCGCGGCGATGCATGATGCTGCGCTATCTTTCATTTCTGGCGGTAGATATGCCGTTCCTGGAAGAGCTGCCCTGGCGGGATGTCGGAGAAGACAATGAACTGTCGGAAGAAGAGGATGAGGAAGCGGAACCTGAGCCGGAGCCCCTCTGCGAGGCCCTCGTATCCTTTGCCGGGTATACGTAGAACGGCCAGAAGATGCCCACCTTGAAGGCTCTCTGAGTGCCTATGAAGTTGTGCGCGGAGAAATAGTCGGCCTTCTTGAACGGCCAGCCCATGTTGGCGTTTTCAAGCTTCAGGAAGATGCAGGCCTGTTTCCACTGCATGTTTATGAACGCATCCACCACGGGACCGCTGTTGTAAAGCTCCTTGGTCTGGTTCTGGAACACGCCCAGATTGGGGTTCCACGCAGGTGCGTTCCATGCGGTGTTATACCATCCGTTGAGGCCCACCTGCATGACCAGCACGTTGGAGTGGTGCTCCTCGCTGCGCTGCGCCACGAACTCGATGTACCATTTGAGGTTGACCGCGAGTTTCGGCAGCGGCATCACTTCCGGCCTGGAGCTCAGCTGGAAGAGCACCCGGTTGTCGAGATGGAGGAAATCGGCTATGCAGAAGTCTTTCCGCGCCGAGGCGGAGAATACGCTCATGGCCGGGGAATTCTGCCTTATCACGCCGAGGGTGTCGTAGTACAGGTTGCCTGCAAGCAGGGCGTAGCCGACCTCGGCGGATGCCCTCAGATAGGGAGCGTCCACCCTGCCCTGCACCTTTGTGGTGGAGGTTTTGCCGAAGTCGTTGTCCCAGATGTAATGGTTGGTGTAGATGTGTTTCTGGTACCACTGCGGCTCCTGCAGGGAGGTTTCGAAGCCTGCGGAAACCGTGAGCGGGCTCTTGCGGGCTTTCCTGAACGGATAGAACCGCATGCCGGCGTTCGCCTCGATGGAGAAGTCGCCGATTTCGGCTCCGGCGAAGGTGAATCTTCCCTTCGCGTTCCAGTTGAAGAAGTCGTGTATGTTGCCCTCCACCCCGGCATAGGCGTAGAGGGAATTCTCCCTGTGGACCTTGTCCGTCTTGGTGGTGTCCTGCCAGGCTTCCTGATAGGTCCGCAGCTTGTCGCCTATGCCCACGTTGAGCTTGGAGATGAAGGCGTCGTCGCTCCACGGCTGCAGCCGCACGAACACCTTGTTGTCGAGGTTCACGACCTTGAAGGTGTCGAGGCTGGCCATGCCGTAGTTGAACACGTTGTCGTACAGCGAAATGGCCGCAGGGGAGTTCTGGGAGAGGTTGTCTGAATAGTCGCGCGCATACCGGCTCCATTCGCTGCTGTGGCCGATGAAGAAGGATGTGACGTTGCGGTCGAGGGAATCCGGTTTACGGGCGATTGCTGTTGAATCGGGCGCTGCCAGGCTGTCCTTTACGGCCGTAGTGTCGCCTGCGGCAAGGGTGTCGGCAAGGACTTTCTTTCCGCTGAAGAGGTCCTGCACGAAGGACATCGGGATGCGGACCTGCTGGTCCAGGAAGACGGTGCGCCGCTTGATGTGCGAGGCGGCTCCGGTCAGGTTGACCGCTATTTCGCGGGAGTCCACGGTGGTGTCCCTGATCCATGAGTTGTCCACTATGCCGCCGTTCTCCTTTCTGGTGACGGAGTTGGAGATGAAGCCGGCGGTGGCCATGTACTTCTTTCCCAGATAGTTGGCGGACGTCGAGAAGGTCTTGTTGGCCGTCTCCTCCTCCAGCAGCATGCCTCCGCCGCCCCAGCGGTCATAGAGAATCTGGAAGTTGAGCTCGGGCGTGATGTTCTGGGTGGTGAGTATGTGGATGTTGTCGCTTTCCTTGGCGGTCTTGGCGAGGATGGTACCCCAGTATGCCAGCTCGGTGTACGGGGTTTTGGTGTTGTAGTTGGGAAGGGTCTCGTGGCTGAAGGTCCAGGCCTCGGTGGGAGTGTAGAAGTCGAGCCCGCTGTCGCTCTTCCGCCGGAAATAGTTGTAGCTCTGCACCGGCGAGCCCGCTACGCCGAGCCATGAAGCGCCCACGTCCCGGCGCTTGAAGGCGTAGTCTTCGAAGTAGTAGTTGAAACTGGTGTCGGGAACATAGGCGTCCACCTTCTGGAAGTCGGGGTCGGTCTGCCATGCGATGATGCGCTTGTACTGCATCGTGTCGGGGATGGCGAAGGCCTGGAGCACGCGGGGCGTGGCTTTCCTGATGCTGTCGCGGACGGCGTCCTCCTCTTCCTTGATTTCCTTCAGGGAGTCGGCTATGTGGCGCTGCTTCTTGATGAGCTGTTCCTGGTCGTATTTCTTCCTTGCCTCGGGGGAAAGGCCGTTGTACCATTTTTCAAAGGCGGCCCTGGCCAGTTCGTCCTGGACCACGATGTACAGCGAGTCGAGTTTTACCAGGTCGGTGGAATCCTGCCTTGCCGCAAGCGTGTCCTTTGCCTCCCAGTGGAGT
>JAFZLP010000151.1 GCA_017551405.1 Bacteroidales bacterium | reverse complement strand
TTGAAAATGACGCGGGTGCCGTTCGAGAACGACCAGATGCTGCCGCCGGAAACCGGGTCGGTGGTCTCGGATTTCACCTTGACCCTGTGGCCCTTCGCCTTGATAAGGGAAAGGGTGTCGCCGCAACTGGACTTGAACGGGCCGGTGTCGGCCGTGCCGCCCCATGAGGAAACGAACGACGACAGGATCGCATCGCCGTTGATTACGCCATTGGGGGCGTCGCAGCGGATGGTGAGCGCCCTGCGGGCGTCGAGAAGCGAGGAGACGAAGCCGTTGAAAAGGGACAGCTCGCGTTCCTGCTCGAGCTTGCGGCCGTTGAAGAAGTTCAGGATCGCATCGGGGGCCGGGATGTTGGAGCCGTACAGGAATGAGGACTTGCACTCGTCGGCTAGCACGCTGTTGGCGATGGGGGCCGACAGCCTCTTGCCGGCGGCTGCCAGCATGCTGTTCTTCGCGTCGTTGAACTCCTCCCAGGACGCCCCGTCATTGTCGAGCTCCGAGAATATGGCGGCCATCACGTGGACGGCCTGGTCGAGGTCTTTCCTGGCAATGGAGATGATGAACTCATAGCGCTCGTCGCCGGAAGAGGCCGCGCTGTCGGAATAACGCAGGTCGAAGGCGGCCAGCGGAATGCCGTCCTGCATGAAACGCTGCCTCACCCGCCTTCTGAGTACATGCCCCAGCTCCTGCGCAAACATGTAGCTCACAAGGGGTTGGGGGGTGTTCATGCGGTTCTGCGGAGTCCTCGGGGAATCCCATATGAAGGACAGTTCCACCAGGTCGCGGGTGTTGTTGGGGGTGTAGACGAAGCGGATGTTTTCGGAGGGTTCCCAGCTGTATGGCCTCCTGCTGGCCAGGCTGTTGCGCGGCGACACGTTCAGCGAGAAGACATGGAGTTTCGACTCTATCTCCTTCTTGGAGATGTCGCCGCAGACCACCACCGCCTGTTCGCCGTCGAATTCCCCCACGAGGTCGAAGATGAGAAGGATGGTGGAGTCGCATGCGGCCGTGTCGAAGGTGGGCACGTCATTGAAGGAGAACACCGTGTTGCCGTCGGGGTAGGACACATAACCCTCCGGGCCATAGCCTATTCCCTTGGAGGAAAGGAACCTGTAGGGGGTGATGTCGGTGAAGTGGGGAAGCCTTCTCATGAGGCTCCTGGAACGGGATACGTCCGCGCCCCCTTTCTGGACCAGCATGAAATTGGCATAACCTTTGGTTGTACTGTTTTCGGCCAGATAGAAACGCACGTTGTTCGGGAGGGACCCGATGGTTATCTGGGAGCTCTTTTTAATTACCGGAAGCTCCTCTGCCGGGGCCTGAAGGCAGCAGAGGGCAAAAAAGAAGCCGATTATTAAACTTTGCAGACGCATTATTATCTAACTACAAAATTAAAACAAAATTATTATTTTTGCAGTTCACTAACCAGAATATTCAAAACACAAAAATTATGAAAAAGTTGTTTGTTACCATTGCAGCAGTCATTCTTGGTGCTTCCATGGCATTCGCCCAGGATCTTGCAACCGTTACCGAAACCTACAACAACGGTATTGCAGCTTTCCAGGCAGGCAATCAGGCAGACGCCCTCGCACAGCTCCAGAGCGCCCTTTCCGCAGCCGAGGCTCTCGGCGAAGAGGGTGCGGAAGTAGCGGCCAACTGCAAGACCGCCATCCCCGGCCTGCAGCTCTCCATTGCAAAGGGGCTCGTCAATAAACAGGAGTACGACGAAGCGCTTGCAGCCTTCAAGAAGGCCCAGGAATTTGCCGTTGCATACGGCGACGTCAACGTTGCCAACGAGATCATCGACCTTCTTCCCAAGGTTTACGCGCAGAAGGGCAACTCCCTCCTCAAGGACAAGGATTATACCGGTGCCGTCAAGGCCTATGACGAAGTGCTCGCAGTCAATCCTACCGACGCCGCCATCGCCCTCCGCAAGGGCCAGGCCCTGAGCGCCCTCGGCAACAAGGACGAGGCTGTCAAAGCTTTCGAGCTTGCAGCCGCCAACGGCCAGGAAGAAGCAGCCAACAAGCAGCTCTCCAACATTTACCTGAAGGAGGCTGCAGCTCTCCTCAAGGCCAAGAACTACGCAGGTGCTGTTGAAAACGCCCTCAAGGTCAACGAGTACGGCGAGAACGCAAAGGCATACCAGATTGCTGGCCAGGCCTCGCAGCTCCAGAAGAAGAACAACGCCGCCATCGAGTACTTCGAGAAGTACCTCGAGCTCTCGCCCAGCGCAGCCAACGCGGGCCAGATAGCCTTCACCGTCGCCGCCCTCCATCAGCAGGCCGGCAACAAGGCCAAGGCCATCGAGTTCTACCAGAAGGCATCTTCCGACGCCAAGCTCGGCGCAGAAGCCCAGAAGCAGATCGCTGCCCTCAAGTAGAAGATGACTCCACTCGAACTGCTTGCTCCGGCAAGAAATGCAGGCATCGGCATCGCGGCCATTGACAGCGGTGCCGATGCCGTGTATATTGCAGGTCCTTTCTTCGGGGCCCGGAAGGATGCAGGCAATTCCGTGGATGACATAGCCAGGCTGTGCGAGTACGCCCACCGTTTCGGGGCCCGCATCTTCGTGACCGTCAACATTTCGGTAAGCGAGGAGGAACTGCCGGAACTGCATCGCCAGATGCTGCTCGAGCAGGCCGCCGGGGTGGACGCTTTCATCATCCGCGACGAGCGCATATGCGGCTGGGACGATATCACCGTGCCGCTGCATGCCTCCACCCAGTGCGCCATACGCACGGTTGAGGATGCCCGCCGGTTCGAGGCCCTCGGCTGCAGCAGGCTGGTACTGGAGAGGGAGCTTCCGCTCGAGACGATCAAAGCCATCAGGAAGGCCGTTTCGTGCGAGCTGGAAGTCTTCGTGCACGGCGCGCTGTGCGTATGCTACAGCGGCGAATGCTCTCTTTCGGCCTATCTCGACGGGCGCTCAGCCGACCGCGGTGAATGCATCCAGGCATGCCGGTCGCTCTACGACCTGGTCGATTCCGACGGCAGGGTGCTGGTGCGCAACAAGGCCCTCCTGTCGCTCAAAGACCTCAACCTGCACGAAAAGCTTTCCGAACTCGCGGATGCCGGGGTCTGCTCCTTCAAGATTGAAGGGAGGCTCAAAAGCATCTCCTATGTCCGCAATATAACCCGCTGGTATTCACAGGCTTTGGACGATATCGCAGCCGGCAGGCCCGACGACTTCCGCAGGGCTTCGTTCGGAACGGTGTCGGGAGGTTTCTCCCCTGACCCGTGGAAAACCTTCAACCGCGGCTATACCGAGCTTTTCCTGGACGGAAAGCGTGGGCAGTGGTCCTCGATGGACGCCCCCACGAACCTAGGCACCCCGGTAGGGACCGTATCGCGCATACGGCATTCCAGGAACGGGCTCGAAATTGTCATATCGCCCGAAAAGGGCGGAGTCGTCCTGAACAACGGGGACGGTTTCTCCTTCATTCACAAGAACTCGGTGGTAGGGTTCCGGGGAGACGTCTGCGAAGGCCTTACCATCACCTGCAAGGCCGTGGACGGCCTCAGGGAGGGGACCAGACTCTACCGCAACATCGACGCGGCCTTCGAGCGCGAGCTGGACAGGAACATCCCGAAAAGGGAGATTCCGGTTTCGCTGGAAGCGAAGGTGTCCGGCAAGTGGAGCATTGAAATCACCGCCACTTCCCAGGACGGGCGCAGGGTTGTAAGCCCCTTCAAGGCCGATGTCGAAACCGCGGAAAACCGGGCGCGCGCCGCGGACATGTTCCGCGAACAGCTCTCGAAACGCAGCGGGCATTACCTCTTTTCGCTGGACCGTCTGGAAGCAGGCCAGCTGCCCCTGCTGAGCGCTTCTATCCTCAACTCCATGCGGCGTCTGGTGGCTGACGACCTGGACTCGATACCCTGCAATCAGTTGCCGCTGATGAACAGGACCGGCAGCGCCAGCCGTCCCGGGCAGGGTGAAACAGCTTCCAATCCCACCCCTGACGGCGTCAGAGAGCCCCTTATGCGCAGCAAATACTGCATCCGGTACGAACTGGGGATGTGCCCGGTCCACCAGGGCGCCGCAGACTCCGGCCCTCTCTTCCTGCTCAACAACGGCCGCCGCCTCGCTCTCGGTTTCGACTGCAAGGCCTGCGAAATGACCGTAAGAGCAATCAGGTAACAAAAAAGTTTTTTCATTTTGCAGCAATTATCCGTTTGAAAACCGCTAAACGGCGGCCTCTGGGCGCGTGTGGCGGTGAAAACGACAGTTAAACGTTTATTATTTTAACAAACGGATATTATTCGTTCACTTTGCAGCAACCAAAAACAAAGTGAACATGAAAAAGCTCATAACTTTATTGTTTCTTTCCTCCGCTTTCACTATGTTGCCCTCGTGTGTGGGCACAGGCGGAGATGTTCCGGATGGTCCGGAAGACAACTATGTCGGGCAGGATGTTTTCACCCCCAGGAATGTTGCAATGATGATGGCATCCCTGCCTATAGGCCCGGGTCAGCTAAGCGAGGTTCATAATGCGGTAAATTCTTCATCGTCAAATGGTTACGATGAGGAATACATGATGTGTGACCTGCTCACCAGTCCCGGCGCGGGCGTGGGTGATTCCGAAGAGACCAGAGCGGCCACCAAGGCGGCTTACACCGAGCCCCTGAGGGATCTTATTGCAGGATATCTCGCGGCGAATCCTCCGGTGTCCACCAAGGCGGGCGCGGATGTGGAGTATTATCTGAATGCCCTTTCCGCTTCCGGAATGCAGATATACTGGCCGTATTCGGAGGACTGGGACGGCGAGCAGATGCCCCTGGTTACCTTCGACCCCGGTTTCGGGGCAAATAGCAACTATGCTTATGAAATCGCTTATGACTCAGGCGGATACAAAGTGATAGACTCTGTCTACGTAGATGAAAACGTGGCCGCTTCCCGCCCCGTCTGGGTAATCAACAGCAACGACGACAGCGGCTTCACCCCAATGCAGATGTTCCTGACGGAGCACAGCTCTCCGGCCACCAAATCCGGGGACGGCAAGGTGAAGAACCTCTATATGAAGTCTTTCACCATGCTGCGCCAGTATGATTCCTGGTTCGCCGGGGCGAGTGAATTCTTCATCAAGCTGGGGAGCGTCAACGGTTTCTATGCCGCCAGCGAAAAGGAGCTCAACCAGTATACCCCGTCGGTGACGGACCTCATGGTGGTAGTGAAGCGCAAACACGTGGGGCAGACAATCCCGTACGATGCCATCCTGATTTCCGATTTTTCGGAGCAGCTCGACAAGCTGGCATTCCTTGTAACCGAAAGCGACGGCGGCACACGCACCAGCTGGAAATGCGAAACGAGCGTCAAAATCAAATCCAAGACCTATGGGTTCGATAT
>JAFZLP010000150.1 GCA_017551405.1 Bacteroidales bacterium | reverse complement strand
GTGCCTTTTCTGGTGCCCGGAGCTGCTGCCCTCCGAACAGCTCGAGCCGATAACCGCCGGGGCTCTTCCCGCCACCTGCAAGGTGTTCGAAGTGACTGAAGAGGTCTACGGAAAGATCGCATACCGCGGCGGCACCGAAGGCGTCATCGCGGAGGTGGAATGGCGGGAACGCAGCCTGGCGGACCTTCCGTCCGGTTGCGCCGGCAGTCAGGCCCCGCTCATTATGGTCCTGGAATCCGTCGAAAAGCCGGGCAACCTCGGGGCGGTGCTGCGCAGCGCCGACGCCGCAGGGGCCAGCGCCCTGCTCGTCTGCGACTCCCCCACCGACATCTACAACCCCAACGTCATAAGGGCAAGCGTGGGCGCCGTCTTCACCGTGCCAGTCATCTGCTGCAAGTCGGAAGATGCCATCAATTGGCTGAAAGACAATGGCATACAGATACTCACCGCCCAGCTTCAGGACTCTTCGCTCTACTACGATACCGACATGACCGGCCCCACCGCCATAGTCATGGGCACAGAGTCGACAGGCCTCACTTCCATCTGGCGCGAAGCCGCCGACGCCCATATCCGCATCCCGATGCTCGGCGTGGAAGATTCACTCAACGTGAGCGTATCCGCCGCCATCCTTCTGTACGA
This sequence comes from Bacteroidales bacterium, assembly GCA_017551405.1. Classification (GTDB taxonomy): domain Bacteria; phylum Bacteroidota; class Bacteroidia; order Bacteroidales; family UBA932; genus Cryptobacteroides. The sequence continues at coordinate 2,278 of JAFZLP010000150.1, read as the reverse complement.
AGCGGTAAGACAGAGACTAACCCCTTGATTTTCTCCGAATTAATCGATATATTTGTCGATTGGAAAAATGGAGGCAAAATGGAACATAGCTAACCCCGCCGACCAGGAAAAGGTCGGTGCGCTGGCGCTTGCGCTCGGAATCGACCGCGTGCTGGCGGAACTGCTTGTCCAGAGGGGCATCGACACCTTCGAACAGGCCCGCGCCTTCTTCAGGCCAAGCCTCCAGGACCTCCACGACCCCTTCCTCATGAAAGACATGGCCGCTGCCGTGGAGCGTCTCCACAAGGCCATCAGCTCCGGCGAAAAGATACTGGTCTACGGCGACTACGACGTCGACGGCACCACCGCGGTTTCGCTCGTCTACTCTTTCATCAAGCGCTACACCCAGAACGTGGATTTCTACATCCCCGACCGCTACGACGAGGGCTACGGCCTGTCGGTCAAGGGCATAGAAACCGCCGAGAAGGGCGGCTACACCCTCATCATCACCCTCGACTGCGGCATCAAGGCCATCGAGAAAGTGAGGCTGGCGGGCGAAAAGGGCATCGACGTGATCATCTGCGACCATCATCTTCCCGAAGACGAACTGCCTTCGGCCGTCGCCGTGCTGGATCCCAAGCGCACCGACGACAACTACCCCTACGACGACCTCTGCGGCTGCGGAGTGGGCTTCAAGCTGGTGCAGGGCTACGCCCAGAAATACGAGATTCCGTTCGACACCCTCATCCCGCTGCTCGACCTCTGCGTGGTGAGCATAGCCTCCGACCTGGTCTACATGACCGGCGAGAACCGCATCCTGGCCCATTTCGGGCTCAAGCGGCTCAATGAAGATCCCCGCAAGGGCCTCCTGGCCCTCATCAGCCTGAGCAACCTCGAGCCCGGGCACGTCGGAATCGACGACATAGTCTTCAAGATAGGTCCCCGCATCAATGCCGCCGGGCGCATGGAAACCGGCAGGCTGGCGGTGGAGCTCCTCACGGCCACCGACACCGGCAGGGCCACCATGATCGGCGAGCGCATCAACAACAATAACAACGACCGCAAGAACATAGACCGCGAGATCACGGCGGAAGCGCTCGAGATGGTGGAGGCCGGAAAGGCCCTCGCCAGCGAGAACGTCACCGTGGTGTACAATCCCGCCTGGAACAAGGGCGTCGTAGGCATAGTGGCGTCGCGCCTGGTCGAGGCATTCTACAAGCCCACGGTTGTGCTCACCAAGAGCAACGGTTTCGTAACCGGCTCTGCCAGAAGCGTTTCCGGTTTCGACCTGTACTCAGCCATAGAAAACTGCGCCGACCTTCTCGAAAACTTCGGCGGGCACGTGTACGCCGCGGGGCTCACCATGAAGGAAGAGAATCTCCCCGAATTCGCCCGCCGCATGGACGAGTTCGTGAAGGGCAAGATCACCGGCGAGATGCTCACCCCGGTGGTAGACATCGACGCGCGCCTGGACTTCGCGCAGATTACCCCCAAGTTCTTCCGCATCCTCAAACAGTTCCAGCCCTTCGGGCCCGGCAACAACAATCCCGTATTCGTCACCGAGAACGTCTACGACTCCGGAAACGGCCGCAAGGTGGGAGCCGGCGGCGTGCATCTCAAACTCGACCTCATGCAGGAAAACCAGCCGTACCACCAGATCCCTTCCATCGGCTTCAACATGAGCGAGTACTTCGACTACATTCACGACGGCAACGCCATGGATATCTGCTACAGTATAGTGGAGAACTACTACAGGGGCAATTCTTCCATGCAGCTCCGCATCCGCGACATCCGCGAGCGGGAAGACATAATCTAAATGCAGCGTTTCGGTCTCATCGGACACCCCCTCGCCGGCTCAGGCAGCCCGGCGCTCTTTGAGCGTGCGTACGGCGGCCGCTTCCCCTACGACCTCATCGAGGGCGAGGATTTCGAGGCCTCCTGGGCGCGCTTCCTCGAGGACTACCAGGCAATCAACATCACGGCTCCCTTCAAGGAGCTTGCATTTGAGAGGGTTATCCCGGCGGACGACACCGTGAGGCGCATAGGCGCCGTGAACATCGCAGTGAAGACCGGCGAAGGCATTATCGGCTACAACTCCGACTACCTCGGAGTGAGGAAACTGCTGGAAGACAACGGTTTCGGCAAAGACGCGGTGGCCGTGGTGGCAGGTTTCGGCGGAGCCGGAAAGGCGGCGTACGCCGCGGCGGCATCGCTCGGCATGGACGCCGTGGTGTGCAACCGCACCAGGAAGCCGCTCGGCGACGGGGGCTTTACCAGGCCCATCGAAGAGCTGCCCATC
>JAFZLP010000149.1 GCA_017551405.1 Bacteroidales bacterium | reverse complement strand
GCTTGGTAGCGCGCCAGCAGGTCTTGTCGTCGAGGCCGGACTTCTGTGCCAGAGCGTTGGAATTGATGGCGTAGGTCAGGTCGTCCTCGACCAGTTTCCAGAGATCGGCGGTAGAGCCGTTCCCCATCTTGTACTCCGACGGGGCAAGCTCGTGGTCCACGATGGGAGGATTGCCCCAGAGGGTGGTGAGCTCGAAATATGCCCACGCACGGAAGAGATGGGCCTCTGCCATGGCCTGTGCCGCAGCAGCGCTCTGTTCCGGTTTGATATGGCCTATGATTACGTTGGCGTGGTAGATCAGGCCGTAGTAACCGGTGAAGGAGCCTTCGATCTGCTCGGACTCGGAATTGAACGCGAAATCGCCGAGGGCGTCCATCTGGGCGTTGTCGCCGCGGGAAGCACCGCCGGAGAAGTAATCGTCGGAGAGAATGTTCTTCACGAGCATCACGTTGTAGTACCAGCCGCGTACGTCGCTGTACATGGTGATGCCGGCAGACTGGATCTCGTCGTCAGTCTTGTAGAATGTATCGTAGTCTATGACGCCCTTGCGGGGGATGTCAAGCAGGCCGTCGCAGGAAGAGAAAGCCAGGACTGCGGTAAGCAATGAAAGAACTATGTTTTTTGTTTTCATAAGGCGGTCGGATTAGAAAGTGAGATTAACACCGAAGACCATCTTCTTGGAAGTAGGATAGTTGCCCTTGTCAACACCCATACTGTAGCCCTGGCCTATGATTTCGGGATCGAAGCCGGGGTACTTGGTGAAGGTGAACCAGTCGTCCAGGGACGCATAAATGCGCATCTGGTCGATCAGGACCTTGCGGAGCAGATTCTTGGGCAGGTTGTAACCGAGCTGGATCTGCTTGATCTTGAGATAGTCGGCATCGAAGACAACACCGCTCGACACAAGGAACTGAGTGTAGTTCGGAGCCTTGGCTGCGGGCATGGTGCCGTTGGGATTGTCGGCTGTCCAGCGATCCTTGGTGAGGAAAGTCAGACGGTTGGTCGGGTAGTCCACATTGCAGAGGGCGTTCAGGATCTGGTTGCCGCCTGCGCCGGTGAGGAACACCAGGAAGTCCAGTCCCTTCCAGCCTGCATTGAGGGTCAGACCGTAGTTGTAGGTGGGGATACCGGAACCGAGGTGGCGGCGGTCGCTGTCGGAGGGAGCCGTAGTGGGCTCGGAGTCGAGGGTGCCGTCCTCGAGATAGTGGTTGAAGAGGGCCTCACCGGTCTCCTTCTTAACACCTACATACTCATAGCCGTAGAGGTGCCATGCGGGATAGCCCTTCTCGAAGCGGGTCACGGAGCCGTAGTTACGGACACTGGTTCCGCCGATACCGTCCTTGAGGGTCGGGTGGAGGTAGGTAACCTCGTTCTTGAGAGTTGAGAAGTTGGCGGCGACGCCGTAGAAGAAATCACCGACCTGGTCTTTCCAGCGGACCTCGATTTCGAGACCCTTGTTGTCGATGTTACCGGCATTCAGCGGGGATGCGCCGATACCTACGATCGTGGAGGTGGTGACACCGGTGACGATAAGGTCCTTGGTGGCCTTGTCGAACCAGTCGACGGTTACGGCGAGACGGTCACGCAGGAAACGGAGGTCGAGACCCACGTTGAACTGCTCTGAGGTCTCCCACTTGAGCTCCTGGTTGCCGGATGCTGAGGGAGCGTAGCCGATTATGTACTCGAAGGAGCCGTCAGCCTTGACAGCACCGGTAGGATACTGGCCGGTAGAGACGATATCGTTGGCGTACTGATAGCCGCCCAGGCCGGCGATGGAACCGTTCTGGCCCCAGCTCAGACGCAGCTTTACGAAGGGCAGCCAGCTCTTGAAGTCCGTGAAGAAAGGCTCTTCGGAAATGGTCCAACCTGCGGATACGGAGGGGAAGTAACCCCAGCGCATGGGCTTCGGGAGCACGGAGAGGTCTGCAGCGTCGGCACGGAGGGTAGCCTGAACGTTATAGCGGTTCATGTAGTTCCAGCCGACACGGCCGAAGTAGGAATACTTGCGGCTGAAGCTTTCCACACCGCCGCCGACAGACTTGGTTGCGGTAGGAGTAGCCTGGCTGATATAGTAGAAGAGAGGATCGTCCCTCTTGAGACCGAAGTCGATGACGCCGCCGTTATCGGAGCCGCTGATGCCCGAGCTGGAACCGTAGCTGCGGTTCTGGCTGTAGGACACACCGGCCATGGCGGTGACGACGTGCTTGCCGAACATGTGCATCCAGTTGGCGAAGTTCTCCCACTGGTAGTAGACACCGTTGTTCGCGCTCGCGCTCACGCTCATATAGTACTGGTGCGCGTAGCTGTCGTTCACGAAGTAGTCGTTGCTGTAGCCGTAGCTGTCACCGGCGCTCAGGCGGTAGCCGAGGCGGGAGGTGATGGTCAGATCGCGGAAGGGCTTGATGTTGAGTGCGGTGGAACCGTTGATATTGAAGCCCTTGGAGATGGAGTAGCTGCGGTCGCGCTGCACCAGGGGGTTCACGTTCTCGGAGATGAGGAACTGGGAGATACCGTAGATGCGGCCAAGCTCGTCGGTGAGGAGGGCCTTGCCCTGATTGAGGTAATTCTTGATGAAATCGGGCTCCTGGCCAAGCTCATAGTATGCAGGAGTCATGGGATCCAGCTGTAGGGCTGCAAGCACTGCGGAACCGTAGTCGGAGCCTTCGGAAATCGCGCGGGCCTTGTAGTATTCGATCTGGTTGTTGGACTGGATTTCCAGCCAGGGCTTGAACTTCCATGAGCCGTTGACCATACCGGTAACACGGTTGTAGACATCGGCGTCACCGACGAACATACCGTTGTTGTCGAGGTAGGAGCCGGAAATGTAGAGGCTTCCCTTGTCGTTGCCGGCCTGGAAGGTCACGTTGTGGTGGTGCATGAAGGAGTTCTCATAGGACTCGTTGATCCAGTCGGTATTGGTCTTCTGGTCCCACTTGGTGTAAACGTCGTTAAGGGTGAAACTGCCCTTCTCCAGGTAGAACTGGAGATACTGCTCGGCATTCATGACCTGAGGGGTCCTGCCAAGGCTCTGGGAAGACAGCTGGTAGGAGTAGCTGATCTTGCCGTCGCCCTTACCGCGGCGGGTCGTGATCATGACCACACCGTTACCGGCCTCGGCACCGTAGATGGCGGCGGAGGCACCGTCCTTCAGCACTTCCATGGATTCGATATCGTTGGGGTCGATACCGGCGATGGAGGTGGTGATACGGCCGTCCACAACATACAGCGGGTTGGCGTCGTTGTTGGAGGAGATACCGCGGACACGGATGGCGGGGGTAGCGCCCGGAGCGGCGGAAGAAGCGAAAGCCTGCACACCGGCGGTCTTACCCTGGAGAGCCTGCTCGGGGGATGCGATGGTACGGTTGGCGATGTCCTCGGACTTCACCTGGGAGATGGCTCCGGTGAGGTCGGACTTTTTCTGGACACCGTAACCGATAACCACAGTCTCTTCGAGCATCTGGGTGTCGGCTTCAAGCTTGATTACAAGGGGGGCGTCGTTTTCGACCACCACTTCCTTGTTCAGGTAGCCGATAGTGGAGAATACCACCGTGGCTCCCTTGGGAACGACCAGGCTGAACCGTCCGTCGAGATCGGTGACAGTACCGTTGGTGGTGCCTTTCTGCACCACGCCGGCTGCGATCATGGGCTGGTCTGCCTCATCAAAGACAACGCCTTTTACTGTCAGGTTCTGGGCCTGTGCGGCGAATGCCGTGGCCAGGGACAGCAGGACGATTGTCAGAGATTTCATTACTGAATTTCTCATTTGATCAAAATTTTTGGTTAGTTGTTAGTTATTTCAGATGTTATGTTGAAGTTCATTTGTGCGGGATACACGCCCCATTCGGGCAGGCCTTCGGCTGCCGGGATGCCGTTCCGGGCGAAGGAAGTCCACACCCGGCTCATGCGGTGGCCCAGCTGAATGGCGTCCTCTCCCCCGCCCGTGAAGGTGCGGTGAAGGAGCACGTTGTCGAACACGAAGGGAATCTCGAGGCAGTGGGTGCTGCCAAAGGCTCCGTCAAGCACGGGGCTGGCCCAGTCGAAGCGGTAGAGGTACACCGGAGCGCAGCCTGCCTGCACGCGGTCCTGTGCCTGCTTGAGGGCAAGCGGGCGGAAGATGGGATCTTCCCTGTCCGGCGTGAATTCGTTATAGACGGTACCTATGATTACGGGCACGTCCTTCGAGACAGCCAGGGCCTCGGGAGTGGAGGGCTGGAAGGGAATCACTTCGCCGTCCACCACCGGCACCTGTCCGAAGAGGATCATGTCCAGGAAGTTTTCGGGGAGCTTGCCGTCCGCTGCGGCTTCGTCCTTCACTTTCTGGATTGCGCCGTTGTAGGCTGCCAGCAGATGCTCGTAAGGCACTTTGGCCAGCGCGTCGATGTTCGAAGGCCTGACTCCGAGGGTCTCTACGGTGTAGGCGCCGATACGGCGGGAATACTTGGGTTCCAGCAGGTTGGTGATGGATCCACTCTGGACGATCGCCCTGCCGAAAAGGCCCTTTGCCGCCGGCATCGCCATGAGCGTGGAGACTTTTCCGCCGCCTCCGCTCTGGCCGAAGATGGTGACGTTGGATGGGTCGCCGCCGAAGCTTGCGATGTTGTCGCGGACCCATTCGAGGGCTTTCACGATGTCCAGCATGCCGACGTTTCCGCTATGGACGTATTTTGCGCCGTAGGCGCTGAGGTCCAGGAAGCCCAGCACGTTCAACCTGTGGTTCAGCGTGACCACGACCACACCGTGGTCGCGGGCCAGGTTGGTGCCGTCGTAAGAGATGAGTTCCTGGCCGCTGCCGGCGCGGAATCCGCCGCCGTGGAGCCAGACCATTACGGGGCGCTTGCCGCCGTCGGCGATGCCGGAGGTCCACACGTTCACGCGGAGGCAGTCCTCATCGGGGAAACCGTCGTCCCAGTGCATTGCGAAGGCCTGGGCGTCGGAATACCAGCCGGCGCGCTTGTCCTGCGGACAGGTGGGGCCGTATGCCCTGCTGGAGCGCACCTCCTTCCAGGGCTCCACGTCCTGCGGAGGCATGAAGCGTTCCGCCTTTGCGTAGGGAATGCCCTTGTAGATGAACACACCGTCGTCGATGTAACCGGCCACAGGGCCGCTTGCAGTCTGCACGGTGGTAGCTTTTGTAGATGTCTCAAGGCTTGAGAGGCACTGCTGCCCGCCCCGGACCTGTCCTCCGCAGGAGGAAAGCACGATTGCGGCGAGGCTGAGTGCGACAAAAGTTTTAGGCGTCATTGTAAATGCAGTTTTTAACAATGCAAAAATACCTCTATGCCTTTACAATCTCTTGCCGCCATTTTCAAATGTTTTAATTACCTGCCCCGCCATTGAAAATTATTTGTTCATTTTTCTTTCTATTTGTTCAAAAACGGCGGAATAATCATCTTCTTGCTTATATTTGTAATATGAGAATGAAACTGATGATCGGGATTCTGCTGCTTGCGGTTTCCTGTTCAAAATATGACGGTGGAGAACTCCCGCAGCCGGCGGAAGGAAGCTTTGCGATATCCCCGCAGATTTCCAACCTGAAGGTGAACGGATTCGCCGAAGACAAGTACGGACACATCTGGATCGCGACTTCGCGCGGCCTCAACAAGTACACGGTAAACGAGTACCACCAGTTCTTCAGCGTGAGCGACTCGCTCGGCCTGCCTGACAACCAGATAAACGCAGTGCATTCCGCCCAGGACGGCACCCTGTGGGTGACCACCTTCAACGGCGTGGCCCGCCGCAGCGTAGGCGGAGGATTCACCCGCGTGCCGGTCATGGACTCCTCGCGCAACATCAGCCTCATGATGGAGACCCCGCGCGGCGAAATGCTCTTCTCCAACGGCACCACGCTGTTCCGCTACGATTCCGACCAGGAGGCCATCCGGCCCGTAATACGCGAATTCAACTCGTTCGGCGCCCACCCGAGCATCATCGGCAGGGACGGCCTTATCTGGAACATCTCCGGCGACGGGCGCGTGCTCAACTGCTACAGCCCGGCAGATTTCACCCTCATTTCAAGCATCCCTCTCCCCCACGTGAGCTATCACCTCTGCGATGCCGGCTCCGGCGAGCTGTGGCTGTCCGGAATGGGCAGCCTGAGCATCCTGGATGCCCGCACGGGGCAGTTCAAGCCCCTTCCCGCCGCAATCAAGGCCGAGAAGCGCATCACCGGAGGCGACATCGACATGCTCTTCGCTCCCGACGAAAGGTCGGTGCTGCTGAACGTCATCGGCAAGGGCTTTTTCTTTTACTCGCGCCCCCGTGAAAGGGTGCTGTTCCAGGGCGACGCCGATTTCCCCTACGACATTCCCGACAACGAGATCCGCAGCATCTACCTTGACAGCGCCGGGAACATCTGGTTCGGCACTACCGACCGCGGCTTCTCGGTATCCTATCACGACCGCGGCCTTTTCGGCAGCAACAAGTACCTCACCGGGGCCTTCCAGGGCAGGAATGTCACCGCTGTCTGCCCTGACCATGACGGCGGGCTGTGGATCTCCACGCTCCGCGACGGCCTGTTCCGCTATGACATCAAAAGCAGCGAAATCCTTCCCGTAGACACTTACCGGCTGATAAGCGACTCCAGCGTCGGCTACATCCGCGTTTCCGGCATGTTCTGCGACTCCGCCGGCGACCTCTGGCTGCTGTTTACCGACAAGATGAGGGTAATCCGCTGCCGCTGGAACGGGCATACGCTCCAGCCCCTGAAGGTGATTTATGCCATGTATCCAATCTGTGTCGCAGAAGACGACCGTGGGTGCATCTGGATCGGCGGGTGGGGAAACCGCCTTATCCGCTACGACAGGAAGGGCGACAGCACGCAGGAAGTGCCATTCATCGGGCCGGAGGAGATGACCGCCGTTTCTGCGATGGTCATGCGCGAGCCCGGCAAAATGATGCTGGCGGCATTCGGCCGGAAGCCGCTTGAAGTGAACACCTATTCGTTCGAGAGCCGCGAGCTGCCCCTTGACGACGACCAGTTCAACGCCTGCATCAAGCGCCTCACGATGGCGCCGAACTGCATGATGATGGACGGCGCCGGCGATATCTGGATCGGCACCCTGGCAAACGGCATTATGCGTTATTCCGGCAAGGACGGCAGCATCTCTACGGTGGAGGGAGCTCTCCCCTGCCAGGACATCTGCTCCATATCCGAAGACAGGCATGGCAATATCTGGGTTTCCACCATGGACGGCCTTGCACGCTACGACCGCACCACCGACAGTTTTGTCCACTTCTTCGACGCCGACGGCATAGGCGGCAACCAGTTCAACGACCGGGCGTCGTGCATGCTGCCCGACGGCACGATGGTGTTCGGCGGCCTCCACGGCATCACCTGGTTCAATCCCCTGGACACGCCTGCAAAGCGTACGGTGCCGCTGGTATTCGAGAACCTCACCATCCACAACAGGCTTGTCATCCCTTCCGCGAAGGGGCCCATAGACAAGCCTCTGGCCGACAAGCCGCAGGTCAGGATAAAGGACAGCCAGAACGGCTTCGACATCTCCTTTGCCGCCCTGGACTACAGCGGCTACGAACAGATCCGCTACGCATACAAGCTGGAGGGATTCGACCGCGACTGGGTCAAGATCGGCACCCGCCACAACGCCTATTTCGCCAACATCCCTCCCGGAAAGTACAGGCTCCTGGTGCGCATCACCAACGGCAGCCACAGTGTCACCGAAACGGTGGAATCGCTGGATATCAAAGTGTTGCCGCCCTGGTACCGCAGCTGGTGGGCCATCCTTCTGTATGTGCTCGCCGGGCTGTTTGTCCTGAGCATGGTATACACCTTCTACCGCCACGTGCGCAAGGTGCGGAAGCAGGCGGCCCGCCGCATTCACGAGGTGCGCAGGGAGAGGGAGCAGGCCGAGGAGGCGCAGAAGGCCGAAAAGGCCCTGAACCAGATCCAGATGAACTATTTCTCCAATGTGGCCCATGAGTTCCGCACCCCGCTCACCATGATTGCGGGCCCGGCGCAGCAGCTTGCCGCATCGGACACCGTCAAAGGCCAGGACCGCCAGCTGGTGGATATCATAAACCGCAACGCCACCTGGATGCTTTCGCTCGTGAACCAGCTGCTCGACTTCAACCGCATCGGCAACAGCAAGCTGCAGATGAAGGTGGCCAAAATGGACATCGTCCCGCCCCTGAAGGGCATTGCCGACCTCTTCCGCCACAACGCCAAATCCAAGGGTATCGAGCTCAACACCTACGGCCTGGAAGATTCCTTCACCATGTGGGCCGATGTGGACAAGGTGCAGAAGGTGGTCATGAACCTGCTGTCCAACGCCCTGAAATTCACCCCCTCAGGCGGCAGGGTCTCGCTCAGTTTCGACGTTGTCACCCGTGACGATGCGGCCGCCCGCTTCCCCCTCACCGAAGCCGACAAGGACAGCCGCTACGCCTTTATCCAGGTGAGCGACAGCGGCCCCGGAATAGCCCCGGACCAGCTGGAGAAGATATTCGAACGCTTCTATCAGGCTTCCGGCGGCAAGGAGATCATGGGCTCCGGCATAGGCCTTTACTATGCACGCGCGCTCACGGGCCTTCACCACGGATACATCAAGGCGTGGAACGCCCCCGAGGGCGGTGCAGTGTTCGGGCTCGTGCTGCCGGTGAGCGCGTCGTCCTACACCGAGGACGAGCGCACCGACGAAAAGCCGCAGATCCAGTTCGTGGAAGCCCCGGCTGCAGGCGAAGAGTCATCGGCCTCCGACGGACGCGCGCGCAAGCGCATCGCCGTGGTCGACGACGACATCGACATAGCCAACTACCTCAAGATCATGCTTTCGCCGCAGTACAAGGTGTCGCTGTATTTCGATGCCGCATCCGCCCTGAAGAGCATGGAAGAGGATATTCCCGACCTGATAATCAGCGATGTGGTGATGCCGGGAATGAGCGGATACGAGCTCTGCGAAAAGATCAAGGGAGACCTCCAGCTCAGCCACATTCCGGTGGTGCTGGTCACGGCCAAGGTGGCCGTCGAAAACCAGGTGCAGGGCCTCGACAAGGGCGCCGACGCATACGTCGCCAAACCCTTCCAGCCCGCCTACCTCCTGGCTCTTGTCAAGTCGCTGCTGGAGAACCGCGAAAAGCTTCACCGCAAGCTGGGCTCGGTAACCACCGCCGAGGAAATCGGCCCCGAGGTGCTGTCTCCCCGCGACGCCGCCTTCATGAAGGAGCTCTATGAACTGATGGAGAAGGAACTGGCCAACGCCGACCTTGACATCATGCGCATCACCGAAATGATGAAGATTTCGCGCACCAAGTTCTACTACAAGGTCAAGGGCCTCACAGGCGAGAATCCGTCGGTATTCTTCAAGCGCTACAAACTGAACCGCGCGGCCACGCTTCTGAAAGAAGGAAAATACAACATGTCGGAGATTGCATACATGACCGGATTCAACACTCCGTCGCATTTCTCCACGTCCTTCAAGAAGCAGTTCGGGGTGCCGCCGTCGGATTTTGTTTAGCTCTGTGTTCAAATGTTTTATTGAACTGTCAAAGGACGGGGCCGCGGCCTTGTCCTTTGATTATTTTTACTTTTCTTTGAGAAAGAAAAACAACATAACCAATAAATACAATGCGTAAACTTCTCCTGATTTCTGCAGCCCTGCTCTCCGGCCTGTCGGTTCCGGCGCAGCCAAGGCTCGACAAAAACAACATCGACGAAATCCTGAACGCCCTCACCACCGAAGAGAAGGTCACCCTTCTCGTAGGATCCGGCTGGGGCAGCATGACGGCGGGTTCGCTCACCGCGGCCAACGAGTCGCTGGTTCCCGGTGCCGCCGGCACCACCCGCGCCGTTCCCCGCCTCGGAATCCCCCAGACGGTACTTGCCGACGGCCCTGCCGGCCTGCGCATCAATCCCACCCGTCACGGAACGGATGCCACATTCTTCTGCACCGGCTTCCCGGTGGGCACCGTGCTCGCCTCCACCTGGAACACCGCCCTTGTACAGGAGATGACCTCCGCAATGGGCAACGAGGTGCTTGAATATGGCTGCGACGTGCTCCTGGCTCCCGGCCAGAACCTGCACCGCAACCCCCTCTGCGGCCGTAATTTCGAGTATTTCTCGGAAGATCCGCTTCTTTCCGGCAAGATGGCCGCCGCCTATATCAAGGGCGTCCAGAGCCAGGGTGTGGGCGTGAGCGCCAAGCATTTCGCCGTTAACTCCCAGGAAACGAACCGCATGGTGGACGACGCCAGGCTCAGCCCCCGCGCCCTCCGCGAACTCTACCTCAAGGGCTTCGAGATCGCCGTCAAGGAGGCCGATCCCTGGACAGTAATGAGCTCCTACAACAGGATCAACGGACAGTTCTCGCAGCAGTCGCACGACCTCCTCACCACCATTCTCCGCGATGAATGGGGTTACAGGGGCATAGTCATGACCGACTGGGGCTTCAAGGAAGGCACCGTGGCTGCCGTGAAGGCCGGCAACGACCTCATGGAGCCCGGCATGGAACAGGAAATCGAGCGCATCCTTGCAGCAGTAAAGGACGGCACCATCAGCCGCGAAGAGCTCGACACCAATGTGCGCCGCATGCTCGAATTCATCGTCCGCACTCCCCGTTTCGCCGGTTACAGATACTCCAACAAACCCGACCTCAAGGCACACGCTGCGGTTGCACGCAACGCCGCTGAGGAAGGCCTCGTCCTGCTCGAGAACAACGGCGCCCTCCCCCTCGACGGAGGCCTGAACGTGGCGCTGTACGGCGTGGGTGCCTATGACTTCGTGGCCGGCGGCACCGGTTCCGGCAATGTGAACAAGGCTTATGTCAAAGGCGTGGCCGAAGGTCTGGAAGAAGCCGGATACCATGTGAATCAGGACATTGCATCGTGGTACACCAAATACATCGACCTCAAGAAGACCGAGCTCAAGAACAACGCTGCCGGCGGCCTGGGCATCCTGCTCGGAGACCCCGTGATTCCGGAAATGAACGTTTCCCGCAGTTTCATCAAGAAGATGGAGCCCCGCACCGACGTAGCAGTGCTCGTGATTGCCCGTAACGCGGGCGAAGGCGCAGACCGCAAGGCCGTCGACGGCGACTGGACCCTCACTGGCGACGAACGCGAAATGCTTCAGACGATTGCCGACGTGTACCATGCCGCAGGCAAGAAAATGATCGTGGTCCTGAATATCGGCGGCGTCATCGAGACCGCTTCCTGGAAGCAGATTCCCGACGCCGTACTGCTCGCCTGGACTCCCGGACAGGAAGGCGGCGCCGTGGTGGCCGACATCCTTGCCGGCAAGGTGAATCCCTCCGGAAAGCTCCCCATGACCTTCCCCGTGAACTATCTGGACATCCCGTCATCGGCCAATTTCCCGTATGAGTACAACGGTTCCTCTTCGTTCGATCCCTTCACAAGCTTCCTCACCGGAGCCAAGAAGACTCCCGTCAGGAATGTGGATTACACCGAATACAAGGAGGGCATCTGGGTTGGTTACCGCTACTTCCAGACTGCAGGCAAGGCCGTCTCCTATCCCTTCGGCTACGGCCTCAGCTACACCTCCTTCAAGTATTCGAAGCCTGTCGTCAAGGTTGGCAAGGACGGAAGCGTCAGCGCCAGCATCACCGTGACCAATGTCGGCGCCGTGGCGGGCAAGGAAGTCGTGCAGCTCTATGTGACCGCCCCCGACGGCGGCCTCGTGAAGCCGGCCCTCGAACTGAAGGCTTTCGCCAAGACCGCGCAGCTCGCACCCGGAACGTCCGAGGTGGTCACCTTCAGCATCGATCCCTATACCCTGGCTTCATTCAATGAAGACTCCTCGGCCTGGGAGACTGCGGCCGGAAACTACCTGGCTTGCTTCGGAGCTTCGGCTGCCGACATCCGCGCCACTGCCGCATTCAAGGAGGCCAAGCCCCTCAGCTGGCCTGCCCACAGGGCGCTCATCCCGGAGAACCCGATTGAAGAGATAAAGGTTAAATAACTGGTAATAATAATGGTTAAAAAAAGAGGTCCGGAGCATTCCGGGCCTCTTTTCGTTGCACTGGTTTCGCGAAGAAACTATTTGAACGCCACCTCGCTGAGACCGGGACCGGAAAGTGCCATGGCGTGGAAGAACTCCGGAACCGGACGGCCCAGCAGCGAATCCACATAAAGCTTGGCGATATACTGCGACAGCATGAATCCGTGCCCCCGCATGCCCGTAAAGAGGCCGAGAGCAGGGTCGATGATGTAGCGGGGCTCGGTATAATAGCCGCACCAGGTGGCCTGGAGGCTCATTCCGCGAAGCTGCGGGATCCATTCCGTGAACACCTCCGTGACAATCTCCAGGAATTCCTGCGTATTCACCTTCAGGTTTTTCCAGGCCTCGGAAGCATCCTGAGCCGGCGAGGCGCAGCCGATAATCTGCCCTGTGGAGGCAAACTGCTGGCCATATACGGCCGAGAAGCCCTTGTAATGGCGGCGGTCGATGAGCATGTCCAGCGAATCGCCGTCCTTGCCCAGCAACGGCAGCCGCTTTGTGATAAACGCCTGATGGCGGACTGCATAGAGGCCGGTGTCAATTCCCAGCTGCCGGGCGAATTCTTCCGCGCCGGCGCCCATGGCGTTCACGAAGACGGGCGTCCTGTAGGTGCGGTAACGGCCGTCCGGAAGCTGCACGGTCACCAGATAGTCGGCATCCTTTCTGGACACCCGCACCAGCGCCGTATCTTCCAGGAGGGTTCCGCCATGCTCTATACCAATCTGACGTACAAGGTCGATGGTTCTGCCCGGACTCGCCTGCCAGCAGTCGTTGGAAATGAGGGCGTGGGAGTAAATGTCCAGGGACGGGTTGAACCAGGGTGAAACCTCCTTCTGGAAGTCCTTCCTTTCCACCATGTAGGCATCGGACCACGCACGGGAAGCGTCCAGGCTGCGGTACGTGGCTTCGTCATGCACGAAATTCACGTAGCGCGTCATCTTGAAGTCAATGTCGGCCCTGGCATTCAGTTCCCGGAAAATGGCGAGGTTGCCGACGGCGATTTCCGCAAGGGCAGGCAGCGAGAACGCCGGACGGCCTCCGCCGATACAGCGCCAGGAACTGCCGTGCTCTTTGTTTACGAGGACCGGCTTGAAGCCTGCCTCCGACAGGTAACGGAAGAGCGCTGTTCCGGCCATGCCGCCGCCCGCCACAAGGGCGCCCACCTCCACGGCCCCTTCTTCTGAGAACTTCGGCGAAGTCACCAGAGACAGACCGGCGGTATTGCGCACATTGCCGATTTCCACCAGGTTAGCCATTGGGCCGCGGGGAGTGAATTCGCCCGTAACCTCGATTCCGTGGGCGCGCAGCACCTGCTTCGCGCGGGGAAGGCAGCGGCTGCCGCGACAGGGCCCCATTCCGAGACGGGTGATATGCTTGAGCTCCTGGGCGGTAATCCGCGTGCGCCCCTTGAGAGTCTTCAACAGTTCTTCCAGGGTCACGTCTTCGCAATGGCAGACATAGGTATTGGCCTCCTCCGGGGTGCACGGCGTAAGCGAGAGCGGCTCCGGATAATTCTCTTTCAGGATAAAGCCCCTGGCTTCCAGCAGCTTCCCGTCCAGACGGGTGGCCTTTACCACAGCGATATTTGTCTTCCCGGGCTTCGGCATCACCCTTTCGATGACGCCTTCGCCCACCTTCTGTCCGTTGTCGTCCACAAGGAAAACTTCCCTGGAACCCTCCGGAATGGTGAATTCAAGCGGGAAATAAAGGAGGTCCTTGTCGGTCCGGTAGCCGAAAATAGCCAGTCCGGGGCACTGTGCCACACATTCCATGCAGCCTATGCACTTGTCGTAGTCGATCACCGGCGTCACCGACGTGGAGCTCTTGGTGATTGCCCCCTGCTTACAGGAGAAAGAGCAGGGATTGCAGGCGAAGCCGTAGAGGCAGTCCGCCACGACGAAACCCTTCTGCGCCATCCTTTCGGGAGAAGGCACGAGGGGCTCCTGCAGGATACGCACGGGCTTCTGCTGCGAATCGATGTACTCCTTGGAAACGGCCAGATAGGCGGGATAGTCAATCCTCATGCCGAGATCCTGCATAACCTCAAAAGCGCACTGGCGCCCCCGGAGGACTGCCGACGTACCTTCTCCGATACGAACGGCGTCGCCCACTCCGTGGCACGCCCGGCCAAAGACCTCAGCGCCTTTCTTAAGCAGCTGATTGTCAGGCAGAAGGCCCGTACAGATATTGATACAGTCAATCCCGTCGATGCGGACCTCAGTCCCCGGAATGGGACGGAAGTTCTCGCAGCGGGCTATGACTGCACCGGTAATTCCGCTCCGGTCGGCATTCGGAATAGCCTCAACCAGCGTGTAAGACGTGAGGATGGGTATGCCCAGGCGACGAACCCTGTTGGCCTGGACCGGGAATCCGCCCTCACTGGGCATAGCCTCGATTATGGCCTTCACCTTCGCCCCGGCCTGCATGGCCTGGTACGAGGTCAGGTAGCCGATGTTGCCGGCACCTACCGTGAGGATGTTCTTTCCCAGCAGGGTGAACTCCGTGTTCATCATCCGCTGGACCACCGCTGCGGTGTAGACGCCCGGCAGGTCGTCGTTCTTGAAGGCCGGCATGAAGGGAAGGGCTCCCGCAGCCACCACAAGCGCATCTGCCTTAACGTAAAAGATTTCCTGCGTGGCGACATTCTTCACTGCCAGGCACTTCCCTTCCAGAATATCCCAGACTACGCTGTCCAGGATTATTCCCTCCGTGGAATCTCCCGCCAGGTTTTTGGCGATGTCGAACCCGCGCATGCCGCCCAGCTTCTTTTCCTTCTCGAAGAAGAAGAACTGGTGCGTCTGCATCCGGAACTGACCGCCCACGGCGCTGTTGTTGTCAATAACCAGATTGTCCACCCCCGCCTTGTTCAGCTCTTCCCGGACCGCCAGGCCGGCAGGCCCGGCGCCGATGATGGCCACCGTCGTCTTGTACACCTTCTTCGGTGCCGACTCTTCCGCGGGCGTCTCAACCTCGGAGAACGCTTCGATTCCGGTGCGTTTCACCTCCTTGACACCGTCCACCGGCGTGATGCAGATGCGGCGGATGTGCCCGTCCACCAGCATCTCGCAGGCACCGCACTTGCCGATGCCGCACTCCATGGTGCGCCCGCGGCCTTTCAGGCTTTGATGATGCACCGGAAAGCCCGCCTGGTGCAGCGCAGCAGCGATGGTCTGCCCTTTCTGACCCTTGACGGGCTGTCCTTCAAATAGAAAGGTATGAAGATCCTCGCTGGGGACAGCGAGGATCGGATGAGTTGCAATCTTGTACATTATGTGGTTTGATACATTGGCTATTACTTTGTGCTACCTGTCGTTGGTCGGGATGCCGCTTACGGAAGTCTCGTCCAGAGGAATCTGATACTGGATCTTGGGGCTGTTGTAAGGGATGACCTCGGTCTTGGTGCGGCTCGGGAAGCGGCGGTCGATGTCCTTCTTGTTACGGATGAGGTCCATGGTACGGAAGCCTTCGTAGAAGAACTCGAGACGGCGCTCGTCGAGAACCATGTCAACCGGATCGGCATAACCGCGGCCGGCCATGTTGGCTGCAGACATCAGTGCGTTTCCGGAGAGGCCGGCGCGGGTACGGATGATGTTCACGTCGGCAATGGCCTCAGCAGTCTTTCCGAGGTGTGCATATGCCTCGGCCCTGTTCAGGATTGCCTCGGAGTAGCGCACCATGATGTAAGATGCATTCAGGTCGTATGCGGAGCCCTCACGGATGCTGAACTTGTTGCAGAACCAGGTGGGATAGCCGCCCGGACGTACGCTGTACATATTCTGTTCGAATATGGTGGTACCGTTCTTAAGCACCTGCGGAGTCGGCATCTTGTGGCGGACATAGCACCTGGTGTGGGCGTTGTCGTTCAGGATGTACCCCGGGAAGTCGTTGCAGACCTTGGTGGAGGTGTTGTCGGGTATGGCCTTGTACGACTTGCCGTCCTTGGTGAAGGAGTAGGTGCCGTCGCCGTTGTCCTTGATGCTGGAAACAAGTTCCTTGAGCTCGCAGGGATCGGTCTTGGTGCCGCTGCCGGACAGGACAACCTCGGGATAGACGTTCACGTTCGTGAGACAGCCGTTCACCTCGTCGGTCTCGCCCCATGTGATGAAGAGGCCGTCCACGCCGAGGTGGAGACGTACCAGGTCGGTATAACGCTTGTCGTTCGGGAAACGTTCCATGAGGTCAAGCAGAGGATCGGCCACGTAAAGCTCGCCCCAGCCTATGCCCTGGGTGCCGTTGGGAGAATCGTACATGCTGGCGATCAAACCCTTGACGCTCCAGTTCACGACATCAGCATCGGTGACGTCTATGCACCACTGTACCTCCTTGTTGTTGCTGGCCTTCGAGTACAGGTCGGTAACCTCGGCCTCGAGGTGTGAAGCGGGATCGGATCCGAGCACCTCGCTGGCCACGTCGATGCACTTCTGCCATTCGCCTTCATACAGATACACCCTGGAGAGCAGGGTCTGTGCGGCCTCCTTGGAAGCATAACCGTTGTCTCCCCTCTTGGTGGAAGGATCCATCAGGCGTATGGCCTCGACGAGGTCGCCCTCGATGGCGTCGTAGCAGTCGCCCACGGTAGCGCGTTCGGTGGTGGAATAATCGGTGCCTACACGGAGCACGACGCCCGGATTCTCCCTGCCGAAGCTGTAAGGCTTAGCATACAGGTTGCAAAGCACGAGGTGGAAGAATGCACGGAGGAAATAGTTCTCACCCTTCAGCTGGTTGTTCTCGCTCGGGGTGTCGGTCTCCTGGAGGGCGGCGATGTTGGAATTGGCCGCGTAGATCATCTTGTAGCAGGCCATCCAGAAATAGCTCGCGTCGGCGGAGTTGGCGTCGTCCATGTACTGGGCGGAGGTCCAGAACGGGTCGGTACTGGTCCACGAGAAGCAGATATTGTCCGCCCTCACCTCGTTGAGGAGGTAGTACTGGCGGGCGAAGGTGTTGTTGAGGCTGATGCCGCCGCGGAACTCCTGCATATCCTTCATCATGGAGTAGATGCCGTCGGTAGTGTATACCGCGGCTGCCGAATTCTGGGCAAGGGCCTCGCTGTTCAGGGTATCCGACGGAATGAAGTCGAGATTGATACATCCTGCGGCAAGCAGGGGAAGTAATATGAATGAGAATATCTTTTTCATAACGCGTCCTGTTTTTAGAATTTGAGGTCAATACCGAAGACGAAAGATCTCGGGACG
The DNA here is from genome assembly GCA_017551405.1 of Bacteroidales bacterium. Lineage (GTDB taxonomy): Bacteria > Bacteroidota > Bacteroidia > Bacteroidales > UBA932 > Cryptobacteroides. Next base: position 2,741 of record JAFZLP010000149.1, on the reverse strand, counting down.
GGATAGTTGTCGCTGAATGTGCCGGCAAGCGAAGAGCCGCTGCCTTCCAGACGGACTTCCGGGTCTGCGCCGGAGAACTTGGTGAAGGTGAACACGTTGTCGGCCGTGAAGTAGATGCGGCCGCCCTGCACGAAGCCCTTGAAGAGGGGCTTGCCGATGTTGTAGGCCAGGGTGATGTTCTTCACGCGGAGGAAGCTGCCGTCCTCGAGGTAACGGGTGGAGTAGCTGTTGCTCTTCTTGTTGCCGTTCTGCATGGGACGGGGATGAGTGGCGATCGCGTGGGTGCTCTCATCTTCGGGATCCCAGCGGACCCAGCCGAGCCCGTTGTCGATGCTCATCATATTGTAGTCGATGTACGAACCGTCACAGTCGTTGGTGATACGGGAACGGTTGAATACCAGGTTGCCGTACACGAAGTGGAGGTTGGCGCCGAGGCTCCAGTTCTTCCAAGTGATGTTAGAAGTGGCACCGCCGGTGAACTTGGGAGTGGCGGATCCGACCATGCGGTAATCGGCCTGGTCGTACAGGTTGGTGGTCTCCCTGTTTCCGGTAAACACGGGCCAGGGGGTCTCTTCAGTGGATTTCTCGGAAGTGGGGTTTCCGCGCTCGTCCAGGACGTAGTAGAGAGTGGCGCCGTTGGCGTCGGTTTCCTTCTCGTACTTCCACCAGAGCGGATCTCCGTTCTCGGGATCCACGCCTGCCCACTCGGGCATGTACCAGGTGTAGATATCGTAACCTTCCGCAACTATCTGCTCAACCTTCGGGGTGCCGTAGCCGCGGCGGAAGGCTCCGTTGGGGAGATACTTCACGGTGTTGCGGTTGAGGCCGAAGTTGAAGCCCAGGTTCCAGTTGAAGTTCTTGTTCTTGACGATGTCCGCGTCTACCGCCAGTTCGATACCCTTGTTGTTGATGGTGCCGACGTTGGCGGTGAAGTAGGTGAAGCCGCTGGATGCAGCCTGGGGCACGTCGAGGAGAAGGTCCTTGTTGTCGGTGTTGTAAAGGTCAAGCGAGAAGTTCACACGGTCGAACATGCGGGCTTCGAGACCGACGCTGGCCATGTAGGCGACCTCCCATCCGAGTTCCGGATTGGCCATTCTCTCGGCGACGGCCACGACCTTGTCGTTGTAGGTGTAGCTGGTGGAGAACGAATCCATGTAAAGGAACGGGGAGATGTCGGAGTTACCGGTCTTACCGTAACCTACGCGAAGCTTCAGGAGGTCGAACATCTTGGCGTCCTTCATGAAGTCTTCCTTGCTGATGATCCATGCGGCCGAGGCGCCGGGGAAGAAACCGCCGCGCGTCTTGGGCGCGAATTTATAGGTTTTGTCGTAGCGGATGGAAGCGGTGGCTACGTACTTCTCGTTATAGGAGTACTGCGCCTGCCCGAGCACGGCCCATGAAGCGGAGCGGGAGTCGCTGCCCCATACGCCGAAACCGGAGGCGGTACTGCTGAGGGCCTTCATACCGGTGGGCATGAAGCCGCCGGTTGCGCCCATGTTCTCGTCGTATCCCCAGCCGACCTCGTAGCCTACTATGCCGTTGAGGGCATGGGGGCCGAAGTTCTTATGGGCTTTGAGGAGTTCGGTGAGGCCTACGCCCCAGCCACGGCCGTCGCTCTGGGAGAGATATCCCTGCCCGAGGGAACCGGCGTTGGTGCGGCTGTCGTTGTAGGTCTTGCTGTTCCAGTTGGATGAAGCCAGACGGCCCGTGCTGGTGAAACTGAGCCAGTCGGTAATGTTCCATACCAGCTGAAGGTCGGCAACGGACTCTTCGCTCCAGCTCTGGGAAGTGTTGTAGAGGAGCGTGTGGAAGGGATTGTACTGCTCCTTTCCGTACCACGATACGCCTTCGCCTTCGGGAGTGCCTATGGCGTAAGGATTGCCGTTTTCGTCGAACGGGATATCCCAGGGCATGCCCTGATACGCCATGGAGAGGTCCTTCCAGTCGGAGGTGTAGTCGCTCTGGGCGCGGTTATAGGCCAGGCGGACGTTGAACATTATCTTTTCGCCGATGGGGGCCGAGAGGTTCAGGCGGGCGGAATTGCGCTTGAAGCCGGTGAAGATCAGGGAACCCTGTTCGTCGTAATGGTCGATGCTGGCGAAATAGTTCATGCGGCCCGAGATGCCGGCTACTGAAACGTAGTAGTCCTGGACAATGCCTTTCTTGAAGATGTTGTTGTACCAGTCGTAGTCGCGTTCCAGAAGGGTTTCGGGGCGAAGGTTGGCAAACTGCTTCGCGCTCATCATCATTTTCTGGGTGTTGTAGAGCTCTTCGCTGTTCATCGGGTGGAAACGCCCGGAAAGGGCCTGCTTGACACCGGCGCTGGCCTTGAAGTTGACGTCGGTGCGGCTGCGGTCCTTGGCGCTCTTTGTGGTTACCACGATGACGCCGCCCGCGGCGGAAGCGCCGTACAGGGCGGTGGCGGAGGCGTCTTTCAGGATGGTGACGCTCTCAACGTCGTTGGGGTTGAAGGTGCCGCCGGCGATACCGTCCACCACATAGAGAGGATCGGCGCTTGCCGCGATGGAACCTGTACCGCGGATGCGGATCTGGGCGCCCTCACCGGGCTGGCCGCTGGCGTTCATTACAACCACGCCGGCCGCCTTGCCCTGGAGCATATTGCCCAGGTCGGGGGTGGAGTTGTCCAGGAGTTCCTCGCTGCTGAGCGACACGACGGAGCTGGAGAGCTCGTTCTTTTTCTGGGAGGTGTAACCCATGACGACAACCTCGTCCAGGAAATG
>JAFZLP010000148.1 GCA_017551405.1 Bacteroidales bacterium | reverse complement strand
GTCATGCGCCCCATTTCCGGGGCAGTGAGCTTACGGTCTTTCATGCTGCGCAAATATAGGAAATCTCCCTTATTATTGCTACATTTGCAAACTATTGGAACAACACACTAAACCCACATAATCAAATGAAAAAAGACACCCGGATTTTCGATCTCATCGCAAAGGAGGAAGCCCGCCAGAAGAACGGCCTTGAACTCATCGCCTCCGAAAACTACGTTACCGACGATGTGCTTCGCGCGATGGGAAGCATCTGCACGAACAAATACGCCGAAGGCTATCCCGGCAAGCGCTATTACGGCGGCTGCCAGATAGTCGACCAGATAGAACAGCTGGCAATCGACCGCCTCAAAGAGCTCTACGGCGCCTGCTGGGCCAACGTCCAGCCCCATTCCGGCGCACAGGCCAACCTGGCAGTCGAAATGTCCGTCCTCAATCCGGGCGACACCTTCATGGGTCTCGACCTTTCGATGGGCGGCCATCTCACCCACGGCTCTCCCGTGAACGCATCCGGCATCCTCTACAAGGCGGTTCCCTACGGCCTCAATCCCGAAACCGGCACCATCGACTACGACCAGATGGAAAAGACCGCCAGGGAATGCAAGCCCAAGCTCATCATCGGCGGCGCTTCCGCTTATTCCCGCGAATGGGACTATGAGCGCATGCGCAAGATCGCCGACGAAGTTGGCGCCATCCTCTGGATAGACATGGCCCATACTGCCGGCCTCATCGCCGCAGGCCTGCTGAAGAACCCCGTGAAGTACGCCCATATCGTCACCTCCACCACCCACAAGACTCTCCGCGGTCCCCGCGGCGGTATCATCCTCCTCGGCGAAGACTTCCCGAATCCCAAGGGTCAGACCACTCCGAAGGGCGAGGTCAAGATGATGAGCGCTGTGCTCGATTCCGCAGTGTTCCCCGGCGAGCAGGGCGGTCCGCTCGAGCATGTCATCGCCGCCAAGGCAGTCTGCTTCTGGGAGGCTTCCCAGCCCGAATATGTCGAGTATCAGAAGCAGGTCAGGGCAAACGCCGCCACCCTTTGCGCTGAATTCCTCCGTCTCGGTTACAAGATCGTCTCCGGAGGCACCGATAACCATCTCATGCTGGTCGATCTCCGCACCAGATTCCCCGAGCTCTCCGGCCGCATCGCAGAAAAACAGCTCGAGCTGGCAGATATCACCGTCAACAAGAACATGGTTCCTTTCGATACCCGCAACCCGTTCCAGACCAGCGGCCTGCGCATCGGCACTCCCGCCGTCACCTCCCGCGGTTTCACCGAAAAGGACATGCCGGTAATCGCAGGGCTTATCAATACCGTCCTCGAATCCTGCAGCGCCCATGTCGAGGCCCTCTCCCTCAAGAAGACCGACGTTCCCACTCCGGAGCAGACTGCAGGCCTCGAAGAACACCGCAAGGTGCTGGCCGCAGTGGCCGAAAAGGTCCATGCGCTGACAGCGGACAAACCGCTCAACCGCTATTAGTGACAATTTGTCATTGGCACGCACCTTGATTGTATTACAGCGTCCCCGCAGGAAAGCGGGGGCGCTTTTTTGAAAACTTTAAAAACACTTATATCATGATCAAACCATTGGCAGACAGAGTTCTGATCGAGCCCCAGGAGGCTCAGACAAAGACAGCCAGCGGAATTTACATTCCCGACACGGCAAAGGAAAAACCCCAGCAGGGCAAGGTTATCGCGGCCGGTCCCGGTAAGAAGGACGAGCCCATGGAAGTTAAAGTCGGCGACGTTGTCCTCTATGGCAAATATGCCGGCACCGAGGTTACCGTGGAAGACAAAAAATACCTCATCGTTAAGCAGCAGGATATTCTGGCAATTCTCTAATCATCTGAAATCATGGCAAAGACTATAAAATTCGATACTGATGTCCGCACCGCTATGAAGGCCGGTGCAGACCAGCTGGCAGATGCAGTAAAGGTGACTCTCGGTCCCAAGGGCCGCAATGTCGTCATCGACAAGAAATTCGGCGCTCCCCAGGTGACCAAGGACGGCGTTACCGTAGCCAAGGAGGTCGAGCTTGAGGACAAGTTCGAGAACATGGGCGCACAGATGGTCAAGGAAGTGGCCTCCAAGACCAACGAGCAGGCCGGCGACGGCACCACTACCGCTACCGTTCTTGCCCAGGCCATCATCAACGTAGGCCTCAAGAACGTTACCGCCGGCGCCAACCCCATGGACCTCAAGAGGGGTATCGACAAGGCAGTCGCTGCCGTTGTCGCAGACCTCAAGAAGCGCAGCCAGTCGGTAGGCGAGGATTACTCCAAGATTGAGCAGGTCGGTACTGTTTCCGCCAATAACGACAGCCAGATCGGCAAGCTCATCGCCGACGCCATGAGCAAGGTCAAGAAGGACGGCGTCATCACCGTCGAGGAAGCCAAGGGCACCGACACCGAGGTCAAGGTGGTCGAAGGCATGCAGTTCGACCGCGGCTACATCTCCCCGTACTTCATCACCGACGGAGACAAGATGGAGGCTGCTCTCAACAACGCCAAGATCCTCATCACCGACAAGAAGATATCCACGATGAAGGACCTGATGCCTATCCTCGAGCCCATCGCCAGGGAAGGCCAGGAACTCCTCATCATTGCGGAAGACGTTGACGGCGAGGCACTTACCACCTTGGTGGTGAACCGTCTGCGCGGCACCCTGAAGGTTGCTGCCGTGAAGGCTCCCGGTTTCGGCGACCGCCGCAAGGAAATGCTCCAGGACATCGCCATCCTCACCGGTGGCACCGTCATCAGCGAAGAGCGCGGTTTCACCCTCGAGAACGCCACTCCCGACATGCTCGGTACCGCCGAGAAGATCACCATCAGCAAGGAGAACACCACCATCGTCGGCGGCCGCGGCGACAAGGCTGCCATAGCCGAACGCGCCGAAGGTATCCGCAAGCAGATCGAGAAGACCACTTCCGACTACGACCGCGAGAAGCTTCAGGAGCGCCTCGGCAAACTCGCCGGCGGCGTTGCAGTGCTCTATGTGGGCGCTCCCACCGAGGTCGAGATGAAGGAAAAGAAAGACCGCGTCGAGGACGCTCTCAATGCCACCCGCGCAGCTGTGGAAGAGGGTTATCTGCCCGGCGGCGGCGTAGCCTACATCCGTGCCATCGACGCCCTCAAGGGCCTCAAGGGCGACAACGACGACGAAACCACCGGTATCCATATCGTGGAGCGCGCCCTCGAGGAGCCCATGCGCCAGATCGCGGCCAATGCAGGTGTGGACGGCAGCGTTATTATTAATAAGGTTCGCGAGGGCAAGGCCGACTTCGGCTACAACGCCCGTACCGGCGAATACGCAAACCTCTACGAGGCAGGTGTCATCGATCCTACCAAGGTGGCCCGCGTAGCCCTCGAGAATGCGGCCGGCGTCGCAGGCATGTTCCTGACCACCGAATGCGGTATCGTGGACATCCCCGAACCCGCTCCGGCAGCACCCGCTATGCCCCAGGGCGGCATGATGTAACAGTGCCCCAAAAAAAGTTTTTAAGGCAGGTCTCTGAATATCAGGGACTTGCTTTTTTTATTCGAACAAGGGCCAAAAAAATTTTTTAAAAAACTTAAAAAAAATTTGTGGATTAAAAAATAAGTACTACCTTTGCAATCCCGTTCGGACAACGAGCGGGTTTTTTAACGGAAAGTTCTTTGAAAAGACTGTCAGTACAAGTACAAGCAAGTACCGAGAACAAGTAAACGAGAGCGTTAATTTCTTTTAGAAGTTAAACTGTCAGGGTTCAAGCTAAGAATTATAGAATTTATACAAAGAAGACTTTGATCCTGGCTCAGGATGAACGCTAGCGGCAGGCTTAACACATGCAAGTCGAGGGGCAGCGCGGATAGCAATATCTGGCGGCGACCGGCGGAAGGGTGCGTAACGCGTGAGCAACATGCCCGTTATCGGGGGATAGTCATTGGAAACGATGCGTAATACCCCATAACCACTGAAGCTGCATGGCTTTAGTGTAAAAGATACGTCGATGACGGATTGGCTCGCGTGGCATTAGCCAGTTGGCGGGGTAACG
>JAFZLP010000147.1 GCA_017551405.1 Bacteroidales bacterium | reverse complement strand
GCATTCACTACCAACTACATACACGTGTGGGGCTACGACCTCGAGGACGGCCGCTGCAAGATGTTCGGCATCGCCCGCATAGGCGAGGTGGAGGTGCTTCAGCAGGAGGAATGGCAGCACCAGCAGGAACACCGCTCAGGGCAGATCGACGTCTTCCGCATGAGCGGGGAACGCAACATCCACGTGAAGCTGCTGATGGACATCCTGGCCCGCGACCTGCTGCTGGAGGAGTTCCCTACTGCGGCGGGAGACATCTCCCCTGCCGGGGATAAATGGCTGCTGGAGACGGACGTGTCGGGCCTCAAGGGAGTCGGGCGCTTCGCAATCGGCCTTGCGGATCACGTAAGCGTAGTGGACTCCCCCGAGCTCGAGGAGTACATACATAAGTTTATTGAATTATATTTGCAGCGATGAAACGTTTATTGCTTGTTATCTTAGCCCTTACCATCGCCGCCGGCTGCCTCGCGCAGGTGCCCGGCGTTAAGCTGGAAGACCATAAAGGCCGGCAGGTCGAAAGCGTCAAAGCCATTGTGGACGGCAAGACACCCGTCATCGTGTCGTTCTGGCGCAGCGACTGCATCCCCTGCATCAAGGAGCTCTCCGCCATCTACGACGCGCTTCCCGACTGGCAGGAAAAGGCGGAATTCAGGGTTGTGGCCATAGCTACCGACGACAGCCGCTCCATCGCGAAAGCCCGCTCAATGGCGCAGGGAAAGGGCTGGACCGACGACTACGTCCTGCTCTACGACCTCAACCAGGACTTCGCCAGGGCGATGAACGTGACCCTTACGCCCCAGACCTTCATCTTCGACAGGAAGGGCAAGCTGGTGTATTCGCACACCGGCTACACTCCCGGTTCCGAATCTGAACTGCTGAAAGAGATACTCAAGCTCAAGTGAAACGCATCCTCCTTATAATCAGCGTATTGGCGGGCATCACATGCAGTCTGCGCGCAAATGACAGCACCGCCGTGGTGAAGGCCGCGCTGGAAAGCCGCAGTAACGCCTATGTGAACGACCCCGTCACCGGAACGGTCGACGAGGGCAAGTGGTTCGCAAGCAACGACTATCTGAAGGTGGATTTCTTCAAGGGGCGTTTCTCCGCCGGAGTCCAGGGCGAAGGCTATTTCCCCGCCATCATAGGATATCCCGCCGAGCTCAAGGGAGTCTCGCTCTCGAACGCCTATGCCGCCTGGACCGACAGGAACTGGTCGCTTACCGCAGGCACCCTCTACGAGCAGTTCGGCAGCGGCCTGCTTTTCCGCTCCTGGGAAGACAGGAACATAGGAATCAACAACGCCGTGCTCGGCGCACGGGCAACATACAATCTTGGAAGCATCCTTGCCGTGAAGGCCCTGTGGGGCACTCCCCGCTACGGTATCAGCTTTGACAGCGGCACCTGGGTGCGCGGCGGCGACGTGGCCTTCTCCCCCACCGCTTTTTTCCCGGAATCGCCCCTTTCCGTATCGCTGGAGGCGTCCTACCTGAACACTCTCTACAAAGAGGCTGGGACAAGCCAATCCGGCTATTCAGCGAGGGCCAACTTCGACTGGTCGGGCTTCTTTGCCAGACTTGAATACGTGGGCACCGGCAACGAACACGGCGGCAACGCGCAGCTGGCCGAACTGGGCTACAACGGCGGCAACCTCGGCGTGAACGTCAACCTGAGGCGCCTCGACTGGATGAATGCCGAGATAATTCCCGGAAAGAGCTCGCTGGTCAACCTGCTCAACTACATCCCGGCCCTCTGCACCCAGCACACCTATATGCTCGCGGGGATGCACCCCTATCACGCCATGCCCGGCGACGGCCTGGTCAGCGGTGAAACCGGCGGGCAGATCGACGTCTTCTACCGCTTCCGCAGGGGCACTCCGCTCGGCGGCAAACGCGGCACGAGGGTGCACATGAACTATTCCACCTACTACAGTATCGACGGCCCGCACTCTTACAGGCCGGCCGGGATGCTCATGCGCGACTTCAGCGCCGATGTCGAAAAGTCCTTCAGCAAGCAGCTCAGGCTCAACCTGGTCTACAGCCTGCAGGAGTTCAGCCCCAGCTACGGCCTCGACGACACCCGCAACCGCGCCCACATAGTGGTATCCGACATTCTGTACAAATTCACGGACGCCTTCTCGATGCGCGCCGAGCTGCAGTATCTCATTACCAAAGAGTACTTTTCGGTGCTCCCGCGCGAGAACGGAGACTGGGCTGCGGCGCTTCTGGAACTGAACTTCGCGCCCAGCTGGAGCGTCTATTTCGCCGACATGTGCAATGTGGGCGGCACCAAGAACAACTACTACAACACCGGCGTCAGCTTTACCCGGGCCCCGTTCATGGTGAGCCTGTCGTGGGGCCGCTACAAAGCCGGATTCCTCTGTTCCGGAGGCGTATGCCGCATGGTCCCGGCCTACACGGGAGGCGGCCTGAATATGAATATATCTTTTTAACTGTCTGAATATGAAAAAGTTTTACCTGATACTTGCAGCCATTATGGCGGCTGCGTGCGTCGAAAAGCCGGTTGCCAGCACTATCGAGGCCACCCCCTCCAGCGTCGACATCATAGCCGAGGGCGGAGAATTCGAAGTCACGGTGAAGAGCGATGCGAAATTCGACGTGTCCGAGAAGTCGTCGTGGATAGAGCAGAAGAAATGGAACGTCAGCGGGGACAGCTCCACCTACCTCTACAGGGTGGGCGAAACCGACTCCTCCGAGCCGCGCGAGGGCATCATACGCTACACCACTACCGACGGCGTGAGCGCCGAGGTGCATGTCACCCAGGCAGGCGTCAGCGACACCGCCGACTGGCTCGACAAGGTCTTCGCACACCGCTCCCTGATCATGCGCTTCACCGCCACCTGGTGCGGCTACTGCCCCATGATGAACGAAGCGGCAGAAAAGGCCATGGCCGCCAATCCCGGCAAGATCGAATATGTGGCGCTGCACGACGGCTCGTCAGATATCCCCACACCCAATGTGAACAAGCTCGAGAACGCATTCTCCGTGCAGGGCTTCCCCACCGGTATCGTAGACTGCAGGGCGGAAGTTCCGAATTACCAGTCCACCGATGTCACCGCATCCGTCTTCTCGGGGCTGGTCACTGAGGCGGGCTACGTTCCGTCGGCCACCGGCATAAAGATTTCCTCGAAAATCGAAGGCGGCAAGATTACCGCGGACGTTACGGTCTGCTCCAAGGTCAAGGACAACTTCATGCTCACCGTCCTGCTGCTGGAAGACAAGATAATCGCCTACCAGGCCAGCGGAGGCTCGAACTACGAGCATAACAGCGTAGCGAGGGCCTCGTTTACCGACATAGCCGGCGAAAGCATAGAGATAGGCAACCCGGCCATCAAGAAGACCCGCTCCTACACCATCGACATCCCCGCGGCAGTCCTGAACAAGGATAATCTCCGCATCCTGGCGTACGTTCAGAGGCCCAACGCCTCCATTTCCCCGGCCAAGTCGGTCGACGGCGCGTACTACCACGACTACGCCGGCTACCACGTGGACAACGCCAAGTCGGCAGCCGCCGGCACCAGCTCACCGGTAGAATATGTAGAGTAGGTTACTGCTCGTCGATTTCCCTGGTCAGCTTCTCCTCTGCCCGGGACACATCTGCAAGGCCAAACCACTTCAGTGCTTTGGCCTTTGCTTTTGCCTTGATCTCCGGCGTGACGGAATCGGCCACCAGTTTGCAGGCCGTGACGAGGGCGGCCGCATCGTCGGCGTAGCCGAAGAACGGGATGAAATCCGGAATGAGGTCGGTCGGAAGGATCAGGTATCCCAGCGCCCCCATTATGTAGAGCTTGTATTTCAGTGACACTTTGTCACTTTCCATCACGTAGTAGAGCAGGAGCGCCGGGTAAACCAGCGACGCGCCGGCCTTCACCGCAACGGTCCTGAGCTTGTCCCAGAAACCGCTGTCGCTGAAGTGCCTGCGGTATTTCTCTTTTTCTATGTCCGGAATCTTTGCCATTTCAAGGGATTACGGAGTTACTACCACGTAGTACGCCTTGCCGGCGGGGATGGAGGCGCCGGTGAAGGGGCGGAAGCCGACGGCGCCGCCGCTTATGCTCAGCACGTGGGGCGTGCCGCTTAGGCCTGCGGTGTCCACAGCGCTGTCGGAGCCGTGCAACTGGTTGCCGTCGTAGGCGTGATCGGTGGCCGAGACAGTGCCGACGGGGGTGAGCGTGATGTCAGCTTTGCTGGCGATGATGATCACAGCCGTGCCGGCAGGAATGGCCCGTCCGTCCGTGCCCAGGCGGTAGAGCTTGTAGTCGGTGCCCATCGTGTAGGCCGCTGCGCCCTCGCTCAGCGTATAGTTGACAGTACCGTTGTAGAACGTGCCCCACCAGGCCGTGACACCGTCCTTGGCGCCCTGCACCAGGGTAACATCCAGATCACTATAGCCGCTACCGGTCCACTGTAAATAACAGTCAGTCGGTTTTGTCACCATTCCAGCTTCCATTGGCACCAATATACCCTCATCCAGGAGAAATATATTTTCAACCTCGTTCGCCGCCCACGTCCTGGCGGTATACGAACCCACCAGTTTCCAGACACTAGAAGTCACATCGTGGTCTTCTCCAGCCGTGGGTTTCAGCGTCACCTTTCCGCCCGACATGTTCTCGATGTTCGGGAATGTCATCGCCGCGGCGGTCGGCAGGAAAATATACGGTGTGTTGGCCGTCAGCGAGGTCACCTTGTTGCCGTCCTCCATTACTGGTGACGAGCCGCTTACCCCTGCGAACTCATAGAACGTGCCGCCCTCCAAGCCGTTGCAGGTATAGTCGAACGGCAGCATGACGGTGGCAGGCTCGTCGGCAGTGAACGTGCGGTTGTAGGTTACGCTCTTCACCTTGACATCCACGGGGATGCTCACGGTCGTCGTCGATGTGCCGTCGAACGTGGCGGAGACTTCGTAGCTGTAGGGGTTGTCCTTCGTCAGCGTTACGCCTGTGACGGGCCTCAGCGTATTTCCTTCGACGTATCTGGGACCGTGCTGCTGGAGCGTTCCGCTGTAGGGAATTCCATATTCATTGACAAGCGTCTGGCCGTCGGTAATCTTGAATGTGAAACCATTGGGATTGTAATTGTAGGCATAGATGAGGTCGGTGAGATTGGTAAAGCCGAGTGTGATGCCCTGCATGCCATAGAGGCCCTTAAACCGCGCCCACAATTTTCCGCCACGAATGTTGATATCTCCCGTGGTCACAATTTCACCGTCGGCACCTCCTCCGCTCTCTACGTCGAGTGTACCGCCGAGGATAGTGAACTCTCTGGCATAGATGCAGGCACCATTGCCGTCAAAGATCAATACATTGCCGCTATACTGGGTGTAGTAAACATTTTTAATGCCATTGTCCTGAGCACTGTATGCTTTCAGCCAGCCGGTACCTCCGCTCTGACCGTAGATGGTGAGATTATGGTTATTGCATTCTATGATTGTAGCATTCAGCAGTTCGCCCTCCTTTCCGAAGCTCATGGTGCAGCCGTCGCCGAGAATCAGCGTCACGTCGCCGCTGAGTGTCACGGTGCCCGTATAGGCCACGTCGCTGTTTACCACATAGGTGCCTTCCGACAGCGTGGTCATGGTGTTGTCGAGTGGGACGGCCTGCACGGTGTGCTCCACGCCAGCGGCATCGACATACGGGATACCGTCTAACACAGAGAAATGATACTCCCGAGTGCCGTAGTAAGGGTCGGTGCCGGTGATGGTCAACGTGTAGTCCCCCTCCGCCTGCACGGTGGCACTTGGGCTGATGGTTTCGGTGTAGTGTGTGCCTTTGGTCAGTGGCGAGCCGTTGGCATCGGTTACATCGTATGCAATGCTGATGACCGAGCCGGTGTACAGATAATAACGGCTGAGCCCGCTGATGGTGGCAATGGCGAGGTTCTTGGCATCCATGATGGGGAGAACATCGTTGCCGCTGATTTCCCAAGCGGAGCCGAGCAGAGCCTGGAGGTCGCTGCCAGTGGCGGCGGTCTGCGTGCCCTGCGCGGTGCCGTAAGCCGTCCTGTAATAGCAGGTAGTGAAATCGACGGAGCCGCTATTGTAACGGCAGAATGTGGAGCCTCCATCACTGCCGATGCCCGAGAGGTCGCCCGCCTGCAGGCAGCGGTTCAGCACCAGCGAGGCCTCTTTCCAACCTACGAAGCCGCCACAACTGTTGGTGCTGGCTCCCGTGATGCTGCCGTCGAAAAGGCAGTCGGTGATGGTGAGCGTACCGTCGTTCACCCTGCCCACCAAGCCGCCGTGCGTACCGTCGCCATTGATGGAGGAACTGATGGTCACGCTGCTGCGGCAACTCTGAATGGTGGACGTGCCATAGGAGTCGCCTACGATGCCGCCCGCCATCTTGCCATTGGTGGTGATGGTGCCTGCGGTGTGCAGGTGCTTGATGGTGGCGCCGTTGATGTATCTGAACGGAGCGATGAAGGCATCGCCGCCACTGCTGTGCGTAAGGTTCAGCGTCAGCGTATGGCCGCCGCCTTCGAAGGTTCCCCTGAAACTATTGGTGCTGCTTGAGCCGGCACCCGTAGTGATGGTGATGTCGGCAGTGAGCACAATGGTCTGGCCGCTGTACAGGTTGGTGCCATTGTTGACGTTCGAGGCAAAGGTATTCCATTCGTCTGCCGTGCTGATGGTCACCTGCGCCCAGGCAGTATTGCCAAGGACCAGAAGTATAAGTATATAGAGTAATTTCTTCATGGCTTTCACGGTTTAGAGGATATCAAGGGGATTACTTACCTCGCCGCTGGCGATGCCTGGCGCGAAGTCCGGCTTTGTGGCGCCCACGTTCTGGGCGCTGATGAACTTGCCGGGGGCATCAAGGACGCTGGACGGGATGGGCTTGGAAGCCATGTAGAGAGCATCATCGGAGCCGGTGATGGTGAAGTTGTAGGTGTCGTCCGTGGTCTGGTCGTTGCGGAGGGACACATAGTAGAAGTGGTCGCCGGGGGCCGATGACGGGATGACGGAGATATTGCCATAGTCCGCTGTCCAGGCGCTGCCGTTCCAGCTCATGCTCTGGACCAGCTGGCCGCCCGCGGCGCTCACTGTGAAGGCCTTGGGGTCTATATAGTCTCCGCTCACCTTGAAGCCAAAGCGGTACACGCTCTGCTCGTTAGTGAAGTCCGCCGTGCCGTCGGTAGTGACGGCGCTGCCGCTGATGGAAGAGACTCTCACAGTGGCCGTGGCGTAGTCGTAGGTGGTCTCCAGGGTAGCCAGGGAACCGTTCTGGCCGGTATAGTCCCAGTTCTGACGTGGGAGCATAAGCATAAGATTGTCCCCAACGGTGAGACTGGGGCCCGAAATGACAATATTGCCGGTGAGGGTAGCCGTGGCAGGCTTCTCGCCTGCGCACGAGACGCCAAGTTCACCGACATAGCTTCCGTTGCGGAATACCTTAACTTTTTCCGTACTCTTCCAATAGGCCTTGAGCACGTCCGGGTCACCGGAAGTGTCAACCCACAGCGCCTTGGTGCCGAAGCCTTTGGAAGCCTGCACGGTAAGGGTGAACAGGGAATCGGAGGCGGCCGGTACTGTCTCAGGCACGAGAGTTTCCGGCTCCAGTTGCTGGCAGGCGGCCATGGCCAGGAACGAGAAGGCCGCAATGATCAGGTATCTTGCTTTCATGATGCGTCCTCCTTAAATCTCATTGGCCCCGCCGTAGTCGCCGCGGCTCCATACTTCTGTAGTACTCATGTCCGGCTCGGCGAGAAACCACATCACATAGTTGCCGCTGTTGCAGATGATTCCTTCCGGCTGCGTATTCACGACAATCGCCTCGGGAGCCTCATACGTCTTCTTGTTCTTTGCTTCCATTTATATTCTGTTTTTTCTATTTCAGATTAGAAGTCGCGAATATAACTATTTTGCACGAAAAAATGACATTTAAACGCGCTTCCGCAAAGAAAAATAAAAATTGACGAAACCTGTCAAAATAACGGCATATCTTTGCACCGTGAACAATTAAAGGAACAAAGATATGTCAGCATCAGAATTATTTTCCGCACGCAAGCAGCTCGCACGGGAGCTCGAAAACGCCAACTACCTTCCCTCCGAAGCCACTGTCATCAGCGGCAGTTTCAGCGCCGACGCCCTCTCCTTCATTGCGGAGCTGGGGCTCGAACTCGCATAATTTTCCCGGGAAACGGCACATTTCCGGAAGATTTGTTGTAAATTTGTGGTCCTACAGACACAAAAACCTATTCAAAATGGCTGAAAACAAAATGGATCTCAGGAAAGTCGCCATCATCGCAGGATGCGTGAGCGCAGTCTTCTCACTGACAGCATTCATCGCCGCGCTCTTCACAAAGAACGGCGGCATCTGCGTGAGCATGTGGTTTGCGTCGATGCTCTGCATCGGCCTCTATTTCTGCCTTGCAAGGCCCTATTTCTCCACCGGCGCCTACAAGCTCGACAAAGCCGACAACCTGCTGTACCTCATCTTCGGTGCGGCCCTGGCGGCGCTGCTGTTCAGACAGTTCTCGGTGCTGCCCATCGTGCTCATGGCCCTCTCCGCTGTTGCCTGCTACATAGTGGTGTTCGCCGACAAAAAGCTCGAACCCAAGGAGTATACCCTCGCCCTCGTAGGCCTTGCCGCCGCAATCTACGCGGTATTCGGCATCCTCAACTTCGGCGGCTCCGCATTCGGCTTCCTCGGCAGGGTGCTCGTCTCCGCGGCGCTGGTGCTCTCCGCCATTTTCCTCGTGAACGACCATCTCTCCGATGAAGACAAAGACCTTATCAACGAGAAGGTCAAGGAGGCCGGCGACAAGGCCAAGGAAATGGCAGACAAGGTCAGTGAAAAGGCCAAGGAAGTAGCCGACGCCGTGGCCGACAAGGCCAAGGAGATGGCAGAAGACGTGAAGGACGCCGTCAAACGCGGCGGCGATGCTCCCGAAACCCCCGAACCCCCTCAAGAATAACATCATGAAAGCAAAAGCAATAATAGTCATTCTCCTTGCGGCGGTTGCCGCAATGGGATGCACCAGAAAGTACATCGTAGACGGAGTCAACGTCCATTCCGATGATTACCAGATAGTTCCGGCCGACTGGCAGCGGAACACCGGCGATCTCGAACCCGGCGCCTTCAACTACCTGTATGTCACCAAAGTGAACAAGTGGATAACCGCGGACGTGCTCAACAACGGCTCCGTCCATGCCGACGTCTACGTCATCTACGACACCGCCAAGAACCTCGGCGCGTGGACTCCGCTGCCCTATGTCTATCCCCTTGAAATCACCGAAACCGATTCCGAAGGCCACAGCACTACCGTAATCGCGCCCGAAACCCTCCGCATGGAATGGGAAGAAGGGTCGGTCACCTTCGTCCTGCAGGACCTCGACGGATTCGATCCCCTGGACATGACCAGCGTCATGACCATTCGCGTAACTGTGATAGGATATTAAAGGTCCAGCAGGGAAAGGCGCGAGCCATGGATTTCCGAAGCGCCGGTGCAGTCGATGATTGCGCCGGCGTTTTCTGCGGTAATCCCGCAGCCGGGCATGACTGTGCAGCGGCCGCCTGCGATGCGCGCCATCTCGGCAATGACCTCGCGGCCTTCGAAGGCGTTGGCGGCACCGCCGGAGGTGAGGATGCGGTCTACGCGCAGCGAGAGTATCTCGTCCATTATTTCCTTCACCGGAACGCCCGCTGCAAGAGCCTCGTCCACCGCACGGTGGAAGGTTATCTCCAGGCCATATGACCTTGCGAGGGCGATGAGGTCGCGGCACACGGGGATGTCTACCCTGCCCTCCGGGGTCAGCGCCCCCAGTACCACCCCGTTATGTCCCACCTGGCCGCAGCAGGCTATCTCGCGCGACATCTTTTCCACCTCCACGCAGCTGTACACGAAATCGCCGGAGCGCGGGCGGATGAGCACGTTCACCGGAACCCCCAGATTCAGGGTGGAGAAGATATCGGTGAATGTGGGGGTGATGCCCCCGCACGGAAGGTCCGCACACAGCTCGATGCGCCTGGCTCCACGCCACACGGCCTTACGGGCGGCATCCACGCCGTCGCAGCATATTTCCACCAGCGGCTTCATTTCTTTTCGGGGCGGAGTTTGGCGTATTTGAGCAGGAGCTGTTTCTTGCCGTATTCGTCGAAATCGACAACGGCCTTCATCTCGGGAGCCTCGCCGGTAATCTGCAGGATGGTGCCGCCGCCGAAACGGTTGTGCTCGATGCGCTCGCCTTCGTACAGCTCGGTCATGGGCACCGGAACGAAATCCGGGTCGATCACCGGAGGAGTGGCCGAGGGCCGCACAGGGGCAGACGTAACGGGAGAAGAAGGCCTGGCGGAAGAGCTGAAGCGGCCGGAGCCGAAACGCGAAGTGCCGAAGTCCCTGCCGGAGCCGAAGCCGGACTGGCGCTGGCCGAAAGAGCCCGAGCCAGCCTGCCGCTGGCCGAAAGAGCCCGCAGCCGACCTGTGGCCGAAGCCTCCGAACGCCGGAGCGGAATCTTCCGAAGACGTGAAGAAATCGCTCTTGGGGAGAGGGTTCTGGACGTACTGCTCGTCTATCTCGCGGATGAAGCGGCTGGGAGGATTGCTCTCGTGCTTGCCGTTGCGCATGCGGGTGGCCGCGAACGACACGCTCACGCTCTTCTTGGCGCGGGTGAGCGCCACGTAGAAAAGCCGGCGCTCTTCCTCAATGTCGGAGGGTTTTGCCAGCATGCCGCCCCCCGGGAAGAGATTCTCTTCCATGCCCGCCACGTACACGTAGGGGAACTCGAGGCCCTTAGCCGAATGGACGGTCATGAGCGCCACCTTGTTGGCGGCGTCTTCCTCGTCCGCAGAGTCCACGTTGGAGAGCAGCGCCGTATTCTCGAGGAAATCGGCCAGGGTAACGACGGGGAACTCGTCTTCGGGCACTTCGTTGTCGGCGAACTCGTCCTGCCTGTCTTCGATGAACGCCTGCACCGAGTTCAGGAGCTCGTCGAGATTGGCGGTGCGGGCCAGCCCTTCTATGGAAGTGTCGGCCTTGTACATGGCATACAGGCCGCTCTGGTCGGCTATCTGGCGGGCCAGCTCGAAGGCGTCGGTGACGGCGGCCTTCGCCGCAAGGGCGTTGATGAGCGAGCAGAAAGCCTGAATCTTGGAGGCTGCCGCCGCCCTGAGGCCGTAGACGGCTTCGAGATCGGGCATGAAGGCGGCCCTGAAGAGAGGCAACCCACCTGCGCGGGCGCACTCGGCCAGGGCGGTCAGGGACGTTCCGCCTATGCCCCTTGCCGGCAGGTTCACCACGCGCTTGAAGCTTTCGTCGTCGTAGGGGTTCACCACCAGCTTGAAATAGGCCATCATGTCTTTGATTTCGGCCCTCTCGAAAAAGGAATTGCCCGAATAGATCATGTACGGGATGTTCCTGCGGCGGAGCTGCTCCTCCAGCGCGCGCGACTGGGAATTGGTCCTGTACAGGATTGCAAAG
>JAFZLP010000146.1 GCA_017551405.1 Bacteroidales bacterium | reverse complement strand
TACAGCGCCATGATCTCCGACCTGAAGGAAGCCCAGAAAGAACTCGAAGACTTCTACGCCGAAGACCAGAAAGAAGTTGAGGAGAGGGCCGCGAAACTCACCAGGGGCGAGCTCACCGACTTCCTCACCATGAAGACCGTCTCCTACACCGACCGCATGATGAAACGCTGGGACAAGCTGGCCAGGCTGCTGATAGTCAAGCACAACGACCAGATTATGCGCCCCAGCAAAGACGGCAGCGTGGTTCCGGGCAGGCATACCTCGCCGGCATACTCCCCGGCCTTCATAGAGGCCGTGAAAGAGCAGACCGGAGACAGGTATGTGAGGCCGTAGGGGCTATGCCCGCGATTCCCTGAAGCGGCGCATGCCGAACAGGGCGATCACCACGAAACAGATCAGCGGAATCACGAACGACACATTGACTGCCGGCATCCCGAAAACGGTGCCGGCATCTATTATGCGCGCCTGGAGCGGAGGCAGCACCGAGCCGCCCAGGATGGCCATGATGAGCCCGGCGGCGCCGAACTTGGCGTCGTCTCCCATGCCCTCCAGGGCAATGCCGTAGATGGTGGGGAACATGAGCGACATGCACGCGGAAACGCCCACGAGGCAGTACAGCCCGGCCGTTCCCTGGATGAAGATCACCCCGCAGCACAGGGCTATCGCCACCGCAGCCAGGATGCCCAGCAGCTTGCCGGGATTCACGTACTTGAGGAAGTAGGTGCAGATGAAACGGCTGCTGCAGAAGATGACCATGGCGGCGATGTTGTACTTCTGCGAAAGCACCTCGGCGGCCTGCTCGGCCATGCCCTGGCTCATGAAGAGGCGGGTGCCGTACTGGATGATGAAGGTCCAGCACATGATCTGCGCGCCTACGTAGAAGAACTGCGCTATGACGCCCTCACGGTAGCGCGCTTTGCCGAAAATGCGCTTCATGGTGGGCCCGAAGTCCATGCTGTGGTTCTGGTCGGCGTTGTGCGGCATGCGCACCACCGCGATCAGGATGAACATCACTATAATGACCAGGCCTATGGCCAGATAGGGCGAGATGAGTATGCCCAGGTCGGACTGCTTCACCGCTTCGAACTCGGCATCGGAAAGCTGCGCCCTGGCGGCCGTGTCGAGCGGGTTCAGGCGGTTCTGGATGAAGTTCATCGCCACGTACATGCCCGCAAGGGAGCCTATGGGATTGAAGCACTGGGCGAAGTTAAGCCGGCGCGTGGCCGTCTCTTCCGGGCCCATGGACAGGATGTACGGATTGCAGCTCGTCTCGAGGAACGAAAGCCCGCAGGTGAGGATGAAATAGGATATCAGGAAAGGATAGAACTGCCCCGTCATGCGGGAGGGGAAGAACAGCAGCGCGCCTACGGCGTAAAGCCCCAGGCCCATGAGCACGCCCGCCTTGTAGGAGAACCTGCGGATGAACATGGCGGCCGGGAAGGCCATGGCGAAATAGCCGCCGTAGAAGGCCACCTGCACGAGGGTGCCGTCGGTCACGCTCATGCGGAATATCTTGGAGAACGCCTTCACCATGGGGTTGGTGATGTCGTTGGCGAAGCCCCAGAGCGCGAAACAGACGGTTATGAGCGCGAAGGGAAGGACGTACGATACGCCTTTCTTACTTGTAGATCGGTCCATAGCTGGTGCAGGCCCTGAAGTCGGCGCCTTCCTTGTCCATTCCGAACGCGTTCCAGGCGGCGGGACGGAAAATCTTGTCTTCGGGTACGTTGTGCATGCACACGGGGATGCGCAGCATGGATGCGAGGGTGATAAGGTCTGCCCCTATGTGGCCGTAGGCAATGGCGCCGTGGTTGGCGCCCCAGTTGTTCATGACGCTGTACACGTCTTTGAAGGCATCTTTGGAGGCGTCGGTGCGCGGCACGAACCAGGTGGTGGGCCAGGTGGGGTCGGTGCGCTTGTCAAGGATGTCGTGCTGCTCCTTCGGGAGCTCTGCCGTCCAGCCTTCGGCTATCTGCAGCACCGGGCCCAGGCCGTGCACCATGTTCAGGCGCAGCATGGTCATGGGCATGCCGCCGCGGGTGACGAAGTGCGCCGAATAGCCGCCGCCGCGGAAGTAGTCGCGGTCTGCCGGCATCCAGCTGGTGGCCTTGAGGCAGGCTTCAACATCTTTCTGGTCCATGTTCCAGGGCTCCTTGAGGGTGGGCTCGCCGTCCTTGCCGCACATCGCACCGGTGGCGTCGAGAGTGGTGGCTCCGGAGTTGATGAGGTGGATGAATCCGCCTGCGGCTATGCCTTCGGGGGCCTTGCCGGTGACGCGCTTGACGGCCTCGGGGCTCCAGTAGGTGCGCACGTCGCTGAACATCACGCCGCGGTTGGTGAGCAGGTGCCCGAACATCATGGAGATGCCGTTGAGGGAGTCGTTCTCGGTGGCGAGCACGTCGGCCTCGCGGATGCCGTTCCAGTCGAACGAAGAGCACATCAGCGATTCGGGGAAGTCGAAGTTGGGCTTGTAGTCGGTCCACTGGCGCTGGCCCTGCACGCCGGCGAGGATGGCGTTGTGGCCGAGGGCTTCTTCCTTGTAGCCCATCTCGAGCAGCCTGGGATTGCCGTGCATGAGGTCGCGGATGATCATCATGTTCTTGACGGTGAACTCCCAGTCGGCGTCTTTTTCGGCGCGGTTCTTACCTTTGCCCTTGCCGTTGAAGCTGGTCATGGGCGTGCCGGGGAAGAGCGGACGGTCTTCGTTGTAGTCGTGGCCCTCCTGCGGCTTGCAGTATTTGTCTACCCAGGCCATGGCGCGCCCAAACTCTTCGTGGTCGTAGATGCCGAAGTCGGTGCGGCGGAGGATCTCCACCAGCTCTACATATTCGGTGCGCATGCCCAGGTAGTTCTGCAGAAAGTCGGCGTCCACTATGGAGCCGGCGATGCCCATGCAGGTGTTGCCGAGGCTCAGGTAGGACTTGCCCCTCATGGTGGCAACGGCCTGCGCTGCGCGGGCCCAGCGGAGGATCTTCTCCGCCACGTCGGCGGGGATGCTGTTGTCGGCGAGGTCCTGCACGTCGTGCCCGTAGATGCCGAAGGCGGGCAGCCCCTTCTGCGCGTGCGCGGCGAGCACCGCG
>JAFZLP010000145.1 GCA_017551405.1 Bacteroidales bacterium | reverse complement strand
GCGATGTACGCTCACAAGGCGGTCATCCTGCCGGTAGACTCCGAGCATTCCGCCATCTTCCAGTGCCTTCTGGCCGGGCAGGGAAACGAGCCCGTCAAACTGCATCTGACCGCCTCCGGCGGGCCTTTCCGCACCTGGCCGCGCGAGCAGATCGCCGCCGCTGCCGCAGGGCAGGCCCTCAAGCATCCCAACTGGAACATGGGCGCAAAAGTCACGATCGACTCCGCCACCATGATGAACAAGGGCTTCGAAGTCATGGAAGCCCGCTGGCTGTTCGACATGCCCGCCGAAAAGATAAACGTGGTGGTCCATCCCGAAAGCATCATCCACTCCATGGTGGAATTTGCCGACGGCGCCGTCATAGCTCAGCTCGGCTGCCCCGACATGCGCCAGCCCATAGGCTTCGCCCTCAGCTTCCCCAAACGCATTACCGTAGGCAACAAAAAGCTCGATTTCGCCGAAGTTTCGAAGCTCACTTTCGAAAAACCCGACCTCGACCGGTTCCCCTGCCTGGCACTCGCCTATGAGGCCCTCAGGCGCGGCGGAAACGTCCCCTGCGCCCTCAACGCGGCGGACGAAGTGGCCGTAAAGGCGTACCTCGAAGGCCGGATAGGCTTCTACGACATCCCGAGAGTTCTCGAGGGTGTAATGAATGGCTTAAATTTTGTAGAGTTTCCATCGCTTGACTGTATCTTCTCCACAAATGAAGAAGCCGCCAGGAAAGCGGGTGAAATTCTGTAGAAATGGCCGTTTTAATGAAAGTCCTGCAAGTAATCCTTGCACTTTCCATACTCATCGTATTCCACGAGCTGGGGCACTATACCTTCGCCAAGATATTCCATATCCGGGTCGAGAAGTTTTTCCTCTTCTTCGACGTCGGCGGAAAGTTCATATTCAGCTCGAAGCGCTCGCGCTGGTTCACCAAACTGTTCCCGAAGGCCCTTGAAAAAGAGACCGAATACGGAATAGGCTGGCTTCCGCTCGGAGGCTACTGCAAAATAGCCGGCATGATAGACGAAAGCCTGGACACCGAGCAGCTGAAACGGGAGCCCCAGAGCTGGGAGTTCCGCACCCACAACCCGTGGCAGCGGCTGCTGGTGATGTTCGGGGGCGTGCTCTACAACTTCATCTTCGCCGTCATCGTATTCATCGGCATAATGGCCATCTGGGGCGACAGCTACGTGAGCAACGAGGGAGCGAAGATCTACCCCAACAAGCTGGCCGAGCAGATGGGATTCCGCGTCGGCGACGAAATCCTCGCCCTCGACGACTACAAACCGCTGAATTTCGGCACTCTCCAGGCCGACCTGGCCCGCCGCGGCGTGAAGAAGGCCACCGTCCTGCGCGACGGCGACACCCTCACGCTCTACATCGACCGGAACATGACCGACGAAATCCTGAATTCCGATCTAATGTTCGACCTGGCCATCCCGTTCGTGGTGGACTCCGTTTCGGCCGAAAGCGCCAACAAGGCCCTGCTCAAAGGTGACCATATAATCGCATTCGACGGGCAGGAGGTATCGTACCTGCAGGATTCCAGGAGCGTGCTCGCCTCCCTTTCCGGCCGGACGGTGCCGGCCACGGTAGTCCGCGGCGCCGACACCCTCCAGGTTCCCGTCATGGTGGACAGCACGGGGCGTATAGGCGTGTTCATGCACACCCCGTCCGTGGTGAACGAGCATTACAACGTACTCCAGGCCATTCCCGCGGGGCTCCGTCTCACCGGCGAGATGATCTCGGGCTATGTGGACGACCTTCGCCTGCTCGCGAATCCCAGCACCGGGGCGTACAAGTCCGTAGGCAGTTTCATCGCCATAGGGCAGGTCTTCCCCTCCGTGTGGGACTGGTACCGTTTCATGTACATCCTCGCCCTGCTCAGCATCATGCTCGGCGTGATGAACCTGCTGCCCATACCCGGGCTTGACGGCGGCCACATCCTCTTTACCCTTTATGAAATTATTTCGGGCCGCAAACCGAGCGACCGCTTCATGATCATAGCCCAGTGGGTGGGCATGATCCTGCTCCTGGCGCTCATGATGCTGGCCTTCGGAAACGACATAGGAAGATTGATAAAATAAGAATAGTATGAAAAAGTTAACAGCAATCCTGCTTGCAGCGCTCGCGCTCTTCAACTCCTGCGGCAACCGCAAGGGGGTCCTCCTGCCCAATGTCAGCGGCAAGGCCGGAGAAGTGATCGTAGTCATGACCAAGGCCGACTGGGAAGGGGCGCTCGGCAACGCCACACGCGACATCCTCGCCGCGGACTGCCCCTGGCTGCCCTTAAGGGAACCCCTCTACACGCTCGTAAACATCATCCCCGGCGACTTCGTGAACCTGTTCAAGATTCACAGGAACATCGTATACTTCGACGTGAATCCCCAGGTAAGCGAGAGCACGGTGAAGCTCGTGAAGGACAAATGGGCCACCCCCCAGTGCCTGGTCTACATCGCCGCGGCCACTTCCGATGAAGCCCTGGCCCTGCTCAAGGACAACAGCGCCAAGATTACCTCCTATATCGAGCAGGCCGAACGTAACAGGGTGATTTCCAACACTCTTCACTATGAAGAAAGGCCCCTTGCCCAGCAGGTGTCTGAGATTTTCGGCGGCTCGCCCCACTTCCCCATCGGCTACAGCCTCAAGAAGAAGACCTCCAATTTCGTATGGATTGCCGACGAGAAGCAGTACACCAACCAGGCCGTGCTCATCTACAAGTATCCCGCAGACGACGACCCCCTCCAGCTCGACAAGATATTGGCGCACCGCAATGCCACTCTCAAGGCCAATGTTCCCGGCATGTTCGAAAACACCTACATGACTACCGGCCAGATTCCGGAACCCTATATCGAATATATAAGGTATGACGGACGCGATTTCGCCCAGGTGCGCGGATGGTGGGAGGTAGAGAACGATTACATGGCGGGTCCCTTCGTGTCGCACTCGTTCTACAGCAAGGACGGAAAGGACATCATCGTCACGGAGGCTTTCCTGTACGCTCCCAAGTACGACAAGAGGCAGTATCTACGCCAGGTAGAGTCGCTTCTTTACTCCTGGGAATGGGCTGAAGAAAAGAAAGCTGAAAAATAATTTGACAAATCAGAAATTATTTCTACCTTTGCATCCCTTATTTGGATTGGTGGGTTCGTATAACGGTTAGTACTCAGGATTTTCATTCCTGCAATAGGAGTTCGATTCTCCTACCCACTACGAAAAAAAATATAAAAAAGTAATACAATGGCAAACGCTTCAAACGCAAAAGAGCCAGCGAAGAAGAATGCTTCAGCTGAGAAGGCCAATCGCCAGGGCGAAAGGCGCCGGCTGCATAACCGTTATTATGCAAAGACAACCCGCAATGCTATACGTGCAATCCGCACCACAACTGACAAGGCCGCCGCACAGGCCGATGCACCCAAGGTCTACGCAATGATCGACAAGCTCGCGAAGATCGGTGTCATCCACAAGAACAAGGCTAACAACCTCAAGAGCGGTATTCAGTTGTACATCAACAAATTGTCGTAAAAATAAAGGGCGCGGGTTTCGGCCCGCGTTTCTTTTCGGGATGTAGCGCAGTTGGTAGCGCACTACGTTCGGGACGTAGGGGTCGGCTGTTCGAGTCAGCTCATCCCGACACAAAAGAGAGGGTGACCGGTTG
>JAFZLP010000018.1 GCA_017551405.1 Bacteroidales bacterium | reverse complement strand
GGTGAGGTTGCAGTAGGGCTCGAAAGGCCTGATGCCGTAGCGCGACGCCACGTGCACCAGATGGTCCTTGAACCAGCCCATCTTGTCGCCCCTCCAGCAGGCGATGGCCCCGTCGTAGATGCTTTTGCTCTTGTCGGGAACTACCAGGTCTTCGCTGATGCCGATTATCTTGCCGAGGCCGCCGCAGACCGGACAGGCCCCCAGGGGGCTGTTGAAGCTGAGCAGATACTCGTCCGGCTTCTGGAAGGTCATGCCGTCCAGCTCTAAACGGCTGCAGAAAGATTCCGCCCTGCCGTCGCAGACCACCGTCATGTCGCCGCCGCCCCTGTCGAAGGCGTCGCCCACGCTCTGGAGGAGCCTGGTGCGGAGGTCGGAGTCGGTGCGGATGTCGGCGGGGTCCTGAAGCCTGAGGCGGTCGATGAGCAGCATCGCCCCGCCCGGGTACTCCCCACCCTTCTGCAGGATGTCGTCGATGGCCCTCACTTCGCCGCCGGCGAACAGGCGGGAGTAGCCCTGCTCCTTCAGAGAGAGCATCAGCTCCACCTTGTCGTCGCGCCAGTCCCAGCGGACGTCGGCGAGGATGTAGAACACCGAAGCGCCGGAGCCCTCCATGAAACGCAGCACGTCCTGGACGGTGTCGGCCTTCACCTCGCCCCCGCTGACGGGCGAATAGGTATGGCCGATGCGCGAGAACACCAGGCGCAGGAAATCGTAGATTTCGGTGGTGGTGCCCACGGTGCTGCGGGGATTCTTGACGCTCACCTTCTGCTCGATGGCGATTGCCGGCGGGATGCCGTCGATGAGGTCGACGTCGGGCTTGGTCATGCGCCCCAGGAACTGCCTGGCGTAGGACGACACGCTCTGGGCGAATCGCCTCTGCCCCTCGGCATACAGGGTGTCGAACGCCAGCGAACTCTTGCCGCTGCCGCTGATGCCGGTGACAACCACCAGTTTCCCCCTGGGTATTTCCAGACTGATGTTCCTGAGGTTGTTGACCCTGGCGCCCTTGATGCTGATATTTCCTGCCATTGCGTCGCCTTTTTCCCCTTTGCAGGGGAAAGTCTGCAAAATTACGAAAAGATTAGTAAATTTGCGGTATGAAAAAGATAATAGCTATAGCCGTACTTGCCCTGGCGGTACTCTCGCTCACTTCCTGCGAGAAATGGAAGCTCCGCAACGAGTCCTTCTATACGGTAAACGTAGAACAGAGCTTTACCGACATCCACCACGATTTCACCTTCTACTTCAGGGAGTACAACGGCTACGGCGAGTGCATCAACGCACGCCAGCGCTCCAAGATCCAGGCCGGTTTCCACGAGACCTTCTGCGCGGCCGACGACGCCACCTTCATCAAGATCGCCGTATACGAAGACATAGCCAAGCCCCGCTGGGTCAACGTGGGCTACCCGCTCAAGAAGGGCAAGACCATCACCATCACTCTGACCGACCTCACCAAGCTTGTCGACAAAGAGTCCGACGTAACCATCATCAAACTGTAAATCAACAACATAACTATAACACCAATGAAAAGATTATTCCAACTCGCCGCATTGTTTGCCATCGCGGTAGCCATCAACGGCTGCGCCGCAGGCAAATACATGTCCCACTACGCTCTCGAGCCCGAAGTGCACGGGGTGGCCGACATCGAACGCACCCGCCACAAAGCCGATTCCCTCATGCCCGGCAGCACTGCCTGGTACGACTCCCTCAAGGAGCAGGACATCCTGAAAGACACTTTCATCGTGGGTTACCGCGACTTCAAAGTGCACGCCTGCTACGTTCCCGCCAAGGATCCCGCCACCGCACAGGGTACCGCAATCGTGGTGCACGGCTACGGCGACAACCACTTCGTGTTCCTCTACCTGGTCCGCATGTACCGCGACGATTTCAACTACAACGTGCTGTTCCCGGATCTCCAGTACCACGGCTATTCCGAGGGCGACCACATCCAGATGGGCTGGAACGACCGCCTCGACGTAGAAAAGTGGATTGAGGTGGCTCACAATGTCTTCCACGACGATTTCATGGTGCTGCACGGCGTGTCCATGGGTGCCGCCACCGTCATGATGGCCAGCGGCGATCCCCTGCCGGAATATGTCCGCGGCTTTGTCGAGGACTGCGGCTACGCATCCGTAATCAAGCAGTTCAACAACAACCGCAAGCAGAGTTTCTGGTTCATACCGCCAGATGTGCTCCAGAGCGCCAGCCTCGTAACCAAGCGCGAGCACGGCTGGGGTTTCTGGGAAGCCTCTTCAGTGAAGCAGCTTGCCAAATGCGACCGTCCCATGCTCTTCATCCATGGCGATGCCGACGACTTCGTGCCCTTCAAGCACCTGCAGATCAATTACGACGCCAAGGTCAACGGCTACAAGGAGAAGTGGGAGGTGCCCGGCGCCGTACACGCCAACTCTTACGCCAGGTATCCCGAGGAATACAAGGCCCGCGTGAAGAGCTTCATCGACCGCATCCACAGCGGAGAGATCAAATAAGCCGGTTGTTCATAAAATATTGAAAACTTTTTGCCGGCAATTTGCATTCTCCCGGATAATAACATACCTTTGTATCCCGATTGGTTCTAATCGGGATTTTTTATGTCCAATGCATCCGTTAGAGCGAGCCTGCGTTTTGCCGGCCTGCAAGAAAACACAAGCATATACGAACTGCAGTCTCCGCAGTTCCGCAACAAGTATTTCATTTTGAGCGGAGAAGGTACCCGCCGTCTGATGGCCTTTCCTGAAACGGTCGGGTTCGACAACTATCTGTCGCTTCTTCCCGAAACTGTCGCCGCCCTTCGCCATCTGTTCTCAACCGGCTGGGGCGGCGACCTCGATATTCTGACCATCCTCCGCGGCGGGCTCAACTATCCGCTCGAGGAAGCCTGCCACCGCGCCGGCATCAGGGTCAGGGACATGGACTTCCTCTCCTGCGAGCGCATCATAAAGGATAATGTCATCACGGGCCTCGACATCAAGTACGACAAGCTCCGCGTCGGGAAAGACAGGATACTCGCCATAGGCGACATAATCGCCACCGGCGACACCATGAAGATGTGCCTCGAGCGGGTGGTGGATTACTTCCACAGCCGCGGCGGGAGCCTGCGCAAGATAATCTTCTTCACCATCGGCGGCACCCGGGCCGTCACCATCATGGAAGACCTGACTCAGCGCATCCGCAACCTCTTCCCCGGCTTCGAAGGCTTCGAGTGCTTCTTCTACGAAGGCATGTTCACCGTGTACGAAGAGCAGGGCGTCTGCGGCATCAACCTCATAGACATCGACTTCGGATGGAAGGGAGGCGTGGTCTCCCCCGAGTTCCGCCGCTACGTTATGGAGCATCCCTACTCCCTCTTCGAGAGGTGCATAATCTACGACGGAGGCGCCCGCAGGTACGAGATTCCGGTGCACTTCGAGGAAGTGCTCGGCTACTGGGAGGGCATGCTGGAGCGGGTGGACTCCATCTCTCCCGTCGCCCTTACGGCCGAAAAGCTCGGCTACGAAGGGCCCCTCGGTTACGACGCATGGCTGGAAGCCACGAGCTTCGCCGAACTGCCCGGAGACGGCCTCAGGGAGCTCTGGAGCATGGAGCAGGAATTCATCAGGAACGCAGCGAAGCTGAATCTCCGCGAAATAATTTCCACCAGGATCAAAGAAATCAAAACCATATCTCAATCCTATGAATAACAAAAAGAAAATCGACGTGGACTACACGTCTAGTCCTGTAGACCGTGCTGGTCGTAAGGGCACCCTCAGCATGTTTATGGTGATGCTCGGCTTCACCTTCTTCTCCGCAAGCATGTGGGTCGGGCAGCAGCTCGCCGCAGGGCTTGATTTCTGGGGCTTCGTTTGGGCCCTCATCGTCGGCGGCATCATCCTCGCAGCCTACACCGGCGCACTCGGCTACATCGGCGCAGACAGCGGCATGTCGCTGGACATGCTCGCCCGCAGGAGCTTCGGCAAGAAGGGCAGCTGGCTTCCCAGCGCCATGATCAGCTTCACCCAGATCGGCTGGTTCGGCGTGGGACTCGCCATGTTCGCCATCCCCGTTGCCAAGCAGCTGCTCGGGCTTGAAGTCACTCCCGACCATATGCCGTGGCAGGGCTACCTCCTGGTCGCCATCGCCGGCGTGCTCATGACCGCCAGCGCCTACTTCGGCATCAAGAGCCTCACCATCATCAGCTACATCGCCGTTCCCGCAGTGGCCATCCTCGGCACCGTGGCGATGATACTCGCAGTCAAGCAGGGAGACGCCGGACTCGTGGAGCAGTTCAACATGGGCACCAAGGGCCTCGGCCTGATCGCCGGCGCCGGCCTGGTAGTGGGAAGCTTCGTTTCCGGAGGCACCGCCACGCCGAACTTCACCCGCTTCGCGAAGAGCGGCAAGATAGGCTTCTGGACCACCGTGGTGGCATTCTTCCTGGGCAACAGCCTGATGTTCTGCTTCGGCGCCGTTTCCAGCATCTACGTAGGCGGCAACGACATCTTCGACGTCATGCTCAACCTGAACCTCTTCTACTTTGCAGTGCTGATCCTGGGCCTGAACATCTGGACCACCAACGACAACGCCCTGTACACCGGCGGCCTCGGCCTCTCCAACATCTTCGGCCTGAGCAAGAAGACCATGGTGATCATCTCCGGTATCATCGGCACCATCACCGCAGTATGGCTCTACTGGAACTTCTGCGGCTGGCTGAACGTGCTCAACTGCACCCTGCCGCCCATCGGCATCATCATCATTATCAGCTACTTCACCAACAAGAAGGCATACGCCGCCGACAGCACCGAAAAAATACCCGAAGTCAACTGGTTTGCAGTTGCGGGCGTGGTGCTCGGCGCGGTTGTAGCCAACCTCGTGAAGTGGGGATTCCCGGCCATCAACGGAATGGCGGTAGCCACTCTCTGCTACCTCTGCGGCCGGATCGTTAACAAGCGCTAGTTCTGTCCTTCGGGATCAGCGATATCACCTTCCAGGGGCGACACCGGAGTCTGCCCCTGTTTTGTTGTATCCTGGTCTTCGGTCTGCTCTTCCGGCGCAGGCATGTCGCCCTGCACCAGATAGCCGCTGGGGCGGCAGTCCGTGAACAGAGCCGGGGCGATTGCGGCCAGCCCTATCGACAGGCCGACCACCCTTGAAGTTTTGCCGAGGCGTTTTCGCGCCTCGAGCTGCTCTTCGAGATAGCGCACTTCGGCTTCGCACTTGGGGCAGGTGCCCAGGCAGTCGCCCTTGTGCTTGCATTCCGAGGTGATGAACTCGATGTCGTTTTCCGTAGCGATGCGCCTGCGGATCTCCTTGAGAGCCTTACAGATTTCCTTTCCCCTTTCCATGTATTTCCGTAATATATTTCAGTTTGTCGAACTTGGTGAATCCCATTGATTTAAGCGAAGCCACACTGGTCTCGACGGCAGCCTCGGTGTTGTAGCCGGGAATCAGCGGCACCTTGACGATGCACGACTCCGCCCTACCTGCGTGCAAAAGGTATTCCAGATTTTCCAGGACCCGCGAATTTTCCCCACCCGTGTAGCTTGTATAGGTTTCGGGATTCATGTCCTTGATGTCTATAATGAAGCTGTCCACGCAGGGAGCAGCCGTCTCGAGCAGGTCGCGGCTGACGTTCAGGCTGGTCTCCAGATTGATCTTCCACTCGCTGCCGCAGATGCGTCGGAACTCCGCGATGAAGGGCGCCCTCAGGAGAGGTTCGCCGCCGCCGAAGGTGACTCCCCCGCCAGTCGCAAGGAAATACAGCGAGTCTATCTTAAGCTCGGCATACAGCTCTTCCGGCGTGTAACTCTTTGACGGGTTAGACATTGACAGAGTCTGCGGGTTCAGGCAGTACTTGCAGCGGAGCGGGCACAGCATGAACGCGACCAGGGTGGTGACACCTTCGCCGTCTACGCCTATCCTGTGGCGCGCTATTCCAGAAATGTCCACTTTCATAATATAAACACACAAAAACCCGAAATGCGTCTTTTGCAAAGATAAAAAAGAAATTGGCTGAAACACAAGGTCTCAGCCAACTTCACCATACTATTATTTAACCGCTATATAACCACCCGAATGAATTACAGGTCAGGAGTGCAGCCGAAATGCTTCATGGCCGCTTCGCGGAAGGCTTCCAGCGAAGCGAAGGCCCCGGTGCCGCCGGCTGCGGTGGTGTTCACGGCGCCCGTCAGATTGCCCATGTCCTGGCAGGCCGCCG
>JAFZLP010000144.1 GCA_017551405.1 Bacteroidales bacterium | reverse complement strand
GAAGTTTTTCGTACATTTGAAGGCTATAATAGGAACAACGAAAAGCAAGAAAGTCAGTATGAAAAAGTTTCTCCATTTCATAACAGGAACGATAATCGCCATATCAGCGCTTTGCGGCTGCGAACCCAAGGAAGAGCTCAAGCTTCCGGAGGTGGGCCTTCCGACGGTTACCGAACAGGTGCAGGGCACGCTGAACTTCGTGTCGTCACTGGTCGCCAACGGCAATACCATCCAGGAATACGGCTTCTACTACGGCACCACCACGCCCCCGACTAACCACATTCCGGCCACGGTATCCGGCAACGAGTTCTCAGCCAGCGTGAACATCTCCGATATCGCCCCGGGCACTCCCATTTTCGTAAAATCCTATATCATTATCAGCAGCGGCACCATCTCTTCTGACGTGGTGAGCTATACCACCAAAACCATCCCGGCCGAGCAGGTCATCCTTTCCGACGACGAAGTCGGCCTCAGTGTCGGGAGTACCTACGCCCTTACTGCAACGGTGCTGCCCGAGAACACTACCGACGTGCTTACCTGGGAGAACTCCAATCCCAAGATCGCCGAATTGTCCCAGGATGGCGTTATCAAGGCCATCCAGCCTGGACAGACCATAATCACCGCCAAGGCCGGCACCAAGACGGCCGTGTGTCTTGTGTCGGTCGGCCCGCTTCCCGAAGCCATCACACTTGACCAGGCCTCACTTTCTCTCGTCAAGGGAGAATCCGCCCAGCTGACCGCCACTGTCACCCCGGCAGATGCCACCGCACCCGTTGTGTGGGCCTCCTCCGATGAGAATATCGCGGTGGTCTCCGAAGGAAAGGTAACCGCCGTCAACGCCGGAAAGGCTGTTATTACCGCAAGCGTGGACGACAAGAGCGCAAGCTGCGAAGTCACCGTGGTCATCCCGTCTGAAAGTATCACCCTTGACAGGACCAACCTTGTACTCAACAAGGGGCTGACCGCCCAGCTGACAGCCACGGTCACTCCGGCCGACGCCACCGACGCACTGGAGTGGTCTTCCTCTGATGAAGCCGTTGCCACCGTTTCTTCCAGTGGCCTCGTTACCGCCAAGGCTGGCGGATCGGCCGTCATCACGGTCAAGACCGGCGCTTTGAGCGCCACCTGCAACGTTCAGGTTGTGGTTCCGACTTCATCCATCTCCCTCGATCCCGAAAGTGCGACCCTTTACGTCGGCGGAGAAAGCCTGAGCGTTAAGGCTACCGTGCTTCCGGAAGACGCAGATAACAAGGAGGTCGTCTGGGAATCCAGCGACAAGGCTGTGGTTACGGTTGACGCCGCCGGGAATGTGAGTCCTGTCTCACGTGGCCAGGCATCCGTCATGGCTACTGTGAAGGGCACCAATATTAGCGCTACCTGTAAGATTACCGTTACCTACAAGGAAGTTGAATCGGTCGACGTGACTCCGGCGACCATGAATCTTTACATCGGCGATAAGGGCACTCTCACCGCCACGGTGCTACCCGAATACGCGGTAAACAACACTGTCACCTGGTCCTCTGCCGATGAAACCATCGCCACCGTTTCCCAGACCGGCGAAGTTACCGCCATCGCTCTCGGCACCGTCGAAATCAGCGCTACTGCAGGGCAGAAGACGGGCAAGTGCAAGGTTTCCGTATTATCCAGGCTCGTCACTTCCGTCACCCTTGACAAATCGGAAATATCGATGATTCTGTTCGAAAAGGACAAACTTACCGCGACGGTCACCCCGAGTGGCGCCCTGGACGGCGAAATTACCTGGTCATCATCCAATAACGAAGTTGTCACCGTTGATGAAAACGGCAACATCGCCGCGCAGCAGCCGGGCAATGCCGTAATCATCGCCAAAGCGGGGAATTACTCCGCACAGTGCAACGTTACAATAAATAGCACGTTCAACGCCGGTCCCGACAACTTTGAACAGGAGAAATGGGTGTCGGGCTACGAATATGCCGAGCTCAATGTGCTTCCGCCTTCCGGCAACTACGGTGCAATCTATGCCCAGTTCAATACCGACCTCAATCTGTATTTCAGCACCGACAACGGCTGGGCCATCAGGTTTGACAAGCGGCTTTCCGGTTACAAGTTCTTCTTCAGCCCCGAAATGGAAAAGGTAACCGACGTGGGCGGAATCAAAGTCAAGTTCGAAATAGAGAACGAATTTGTCCTCAAGGCCACGGTGGACGGTAAGACCGCCAAGGTGGCGGAGCTATTCATAGACGAAACCAGCCACTATTACAGGAGAGACCATCTCACGTTCAACAAGTCGTCGGAAATAGCGCGCAGACTCCTTTCGACAGGGCAGTTCTTCGTGTATCTCGACATTTACGCCATGTGCGGCGTGCACAAGGTGGACATCTTCTTCAACGGGAACGATTACTTCAAGATGCTTCTTAACCCGCCCCTGTCAGCGACGATGACTGCGACCACCAAGTCGTTATACCACGGACGAAAGTACGGAGCAGAAGGAACATACTTCAATCTTGACGGATTGTTCAGGCTGGTCGACTGGAGGGAAATATCATTCTTCACACAGCCGCTGTTGTGGGATTACTACGGCGAGTTCACAGCAACCATAGACACTGAAACGGCATATTGGACACTTGACGGCTCGCCGGCTGATGCTCCGGACAATGTCGATATTGAATGCCTCAATCCGGTAGAAGGCAAAGACAGCTGGGGCGAATCCAATCTAGGATTCGTAGCCTACTATGCTCCCGGAGCATATCCCGGCAATTACAATTACTATTGCCGGTTCAAGATAGATTACGGTTTCGGAACCCTGCTTACGGACTATATTCGCATAAAGATAGTGGAGGACTAAAGTCCTTTACTATTCTCCCTTGACTATTGTTATCGGGAGGGTCATAACGTACTCTCCCTTATAAATGAGATAACGCTCGACGTCCACGGCCGCTGTAGGCTGCGTTTCGGAGGGCGTTACCTTGTTGTATACGTGCAGGGTGTCGGTTGTATTGTCGGGCCACGAAAAGATTACGTCGTCGTCGTAATTGGTCATGCCGTTGAAGTTCCCGAAGTACAGTATGTTGTAGGTAGTATAGGTATATTTGTCGTGATATGACGTGAGGACGAAGTTGAATGCCCCGGAGACATAGTCGTCAGCGCTCTCCACCTCGAAAGTCTTGTTTTTGAAAGTGCAGATGATGGTGCTGTCGCGCCAGTTCAAATCTACAGTGCTGTCGAGAAGGTCCTTGCCTTCGGAGTCGGACAGCCTGACCATGATGCTGAAGTCCTGGGGAACGAAATACGAATCACCATTGATGAACGAGTCGCAGCCGGCGGCCATTGCTACCGCGCAGACGATGAGGAGAATCAAGCGTAAAAGCATTTTCATAACGGGGGCGAAGATACAAATTTTTCGTATATTAGCAGAACAGAACAAAACTAACAACCTATATCATGAAGAATAGAATCCACGCAAAATTCACCGAACTGTTCGGCGAAGGCGGCCGGTTTTTCGCATCTGCCGGGCGCATCAATCTCATAGGCGAGCATACCGACTACAACGGCGGATATGTCTTCCCGGGCGCCATCGATAAGGGCATTATGGCAGAAATCAAGCCCAACGGCAAAAACACCGTCTGTGTCTATTCTCTCGACTACGACGCGCAGGCGATTTTCGGTCTCGAAGAGAACGACCTGCCCGACCAGCAGTGGGCCCGTTACGTGTTTGGCGTCTGCCGCGAAACCATCAAGCGCGGCGGCACCGTCAAGGGTTTCGACGCCGTGTTTGCGGGGGATGTCCCCCTGGGCGCAGGCCTCTCCAGCTCCGCAGCTCTCGAGAGCTGCTTCGCATTTGCCCTCAACACCCTGTTCGGCAACAAGATAGATCCCTTCGAACTGGCCAAGATAGGGCAGAGCACCGAGCACAACTACTGCGGCGTCATGTGCGGCATCATGGATCAGTTCGCCAGCGTGTTCGGCAAGCAGGGGCAGCTCATCCGCCTCAACTGCAAAACGCTGGAATACAAATACTTCCCCTTCAACCCCAAGGGCTATAAGCTGGTTCTGGTAGACTCTTGTGTAAAGCACGAGCTGGCATCGTCGGCCTACAACAAGAGGCGTGCGTCCTGCGAGAACGCCGCCAAGGCCATCCGCAGGAACCATCCCGAAGTGGAGTTCCTGAGCGACGCCAAGCGAGTTTGGCTTGAAGAGGTGCGCGAGCTCATTCCCGAAGAAGACTTCCTCCGCGCCGAATTCGTCATCGGCGAAGTGCAGAGGGTTCTCGACGTCTGCGACGCGCTCGAGCGCGGCGACTACGAAACCGTGGGCGAAATGATGTACCAGACCCACTTCGGCCTCAGCCGCCTGTATGAAGTGAGCTGCGAAGAGCTCGACTTCCTGAACAAGCTCGCCCGCAAGATGGACGTTACCGGCTCCCGCGTCATGGGCGGAGGCTTCGGCGGCTGCACCATCAACCTGGTGAAGGACGATCTCTACGAGCCCTTCATCGAGGCAGCCAAAAAGCAGTTCAAGGCTAAATTCGGCCACGAACCCAAGATCTACGACGTGGTCGTGTCCGACGGCGCAAGGGAAGTGCGCTAGCGGATATAATTCTCGAGCCAGCTACGGTCCACCCGGATAAGCCCGCAGGTTTTCATCTGCGGGTTTCTTCGCATTATGCCGGCGGCGTCCTCATACACGCTGAAACCGGTGCCTATCACCTGCATCTCCCCGTTTTCGGGGTAGGTGAGCAGGATGCGGTTGTCCGCTCCCTCCATCCTGAAGAACTTCAGGTCCACATCCTTGCCCATCTCCTGGCGCGTGACGAACTTGCAGATTTCCATTGGGACGTCCTCGAGCCCGGCGTCGTAAATCTTGATCTTCTCCATGAGGTCGCCCGGAGTGTCCACGATGCGGGCCGTGTAATCGGCCAGGCCTTCCTCAGAGGAGATGGTCTCCGCCATCCTGTCCTCCACTTCCTTCACGCCGTCAGACAGCCAGATGAGCAGCTTTTCGTCGGGATCGTGGTAAAGCAGGGGGTAGCGCACGAGGTTGTCGGTGCCGCATGACGGGCAGGTCCAGATGAAGATGCG
>JAFZLP010000143.1 GCA_017551405.1 Bacteroidales bacterium | reverse complement strand
TCGGCGGCAGCCTGCACGAACACCGAACGCTTTACGGGATCGGGGATGCGGGCTATCGTATCGGCCATGTCGTTTATGAAATTGGCGCGCTTGAGCGGGTCGCGCCCGGCGTCGGCAAGCAGGATGTCGGACTTGAAATCCAGGAAATCCTGCTCGTGCCCGGCGATGTATTCTTCGTACTCTGCGAGGGTGTGGCTGCGGGCGAAGGAGTCGGGGTCGTCCTCTTCGGGCAGGCGCACCACGTTCACGTTCATGCCCTCGGCGAGGATCATGTCTATCGCACGAAGCGCGGCATGGATGCCGGCGGAGTCGCCGTCGAACATGAGGGTGATGTTCTGGGTGAACTTGCGGATCAGGCGCACCTGCTGCACGGTGAACGACGTTCCGCACGGGGCCACGACGTTCCGGAGCCCCAGCTGGTGCAGCATTACAAGGTCTACGTTGCCCTCCACCACCAGGCATTTGTCCTTCTTGGCGATCTCGCCCTTGGCGAACCATATCCCAAACAGGATGTTGCTCTTGGTGTAGATGGGCGTGTCGGGAGAGTTCAGGTACTTGGCAGGATTGTCGCTGCGGAGGGTGCGCCCGCTGAAGGCTATGACGCGCCCGCTCACCGAGTGTATCGGGAACATGACCCTTTCGCGGAACTTGTCCTGCAGGGGGGTGGTGCCTTCGTGGTCTGTGACCAGGCCGGCCTCCACCAGATATTCGTCTTTATAGCCGGCTGCACGGGCCGCCTGAAGGAGCTCGTCCTTTCCGGAAGGGGCCCAACCGAGCCCGAACGTGGCGATGGTTTCGTCTTCGAGGGCGCGCTTGCCTTTGAAATAAGCGAGCCCTATGTCCTTGCCTTCGCCTTCCTGCAGCCGCTGGGCGAAGAATTTCTGGGCGAACTCGCTCACCAGGAGCAGACTTTCGGTGCGCTGCCGGCGGGCGATTTCTTCGGCGTCGAGCTCCTCCTCAACTATTTCGATATGGTATTTCCTGGCCAGATAGCGGAGAGCCTCCGGGTAGTCGCAGTGCTCGTGCTCCATCACGAAACCTACCGCCGAGCCGGCCTTGCCGCAGCCAAAGCATTTGTAGATGCCCTTCGACGGCGACACGTAGAACGACGGGGTTTTCTCGTTGTGGAAGGGACAGCAGGCCACATAATTGGCCCCGCGGCGCTTGAGCGCCACGAAATCGCTCACCACGTCCACGATCTGGGCGGTGTCGAGTATGGTCTGGACTGTCTCCTGAGGAATCATGGGGAATATTTACGATGCGACGTCGCAAAGGAACTTGATGCGCACCAGGCGGATTTCCATTTCTTCGCAATCGCCGCTGAGGGCGTTAATGGCGTCCTCGATGCTGTCGGACTGGGCCTCGGAAGAGAAGTAGTTGTAAATTTCCTCTTCTATGTCCTGGTCGATGTTGTCGTTGATGTAGTAGTCGAGGTTGAGCTTGGTACCGGTGGCCACAATGGTTTCGATTTCCTTCATGAGGTCGTCCATATCCATGCCCTTCATGGACGCGATGTCCTCGAGGTCCATGCGGCGGTCGATCCCCTGGATGATGAAAATCTTGTTGGCGCTCTTGTTGGGGGCGGATTTGACCACGAAGTCGTCGGGACGCACGATGTCGTTCTCCTCGACGTACTTCTTGATGAGCGAGATGAACTCGGCGCCGAACTTGCGCGCCTTGCCCTCGCCCACGCCCTGGCATTTCTGGAGCTCTTCGAAGCTGACCGGATACATGATGGACATGTCGTCCAGGGCGGGGTCGCCGAAGATGATCCAGGGCTGGAGCCCGAGCTTCCGGGACATGTCCTTGCGGAGGTCCTTGAGCATGGCCAGCAGGGTGGCGTCGCCACCGCCGCCGCCCTTCGCGGCCGCCTTTTCGGTTGCGGCGTCTTCGTCGGAATCGTCATCGGAGGGGACGCTGTTCGTCGTTTCCTCGAACGAGGCGTCCTCCACGAGCTCTATCTTCCAGGGCTTGTCGCGGAATTCCTCTCCCTTTTCGGTGACGTAGATGAGGCCGTAGCTCTCTATCTCCTTGCCCAGCAGCCTTGCCACAAGGCCCTGGTGCATGACTGCCAGCCAGAACTTTTCGCCGTGCTCTTTCCCGACCCCGAAGAGCGGGAGTTCGTCGTGCTTGTACGACTTGATGAGCGCGTTCGACTTGCCGGCCAGGATCGCGGCCAGATGCTCCATCTTGAAGTGCTCGGGAAGGCTCTCGATGAGCTTTATCACGAGCTGCATCTCCTCGCGGCCGTCGAAGCTGGGACGCGGATGGATGCAGTTGTCGCAGGAGCAGCAGTTGTCTTTTTCGTAATCTTCGCCGAAGTAGTTGAGCAGCAGCTTTCTGCGGCACTGCCCGCTCTCGGCGTAAGCCACCACTTCGTTGAGAAGCTGGCGGTTTATCTCCTGTTCGGAGATGGGTTTGCCCTGCATGAACTTCTCCAGTTTCTGGATGTCCTTGTAGGAATAATAGGCGATGCAGACGCCTTCCTTGCCGTCGCGCCCCGCCCGGCCGGTCTCCTGATAGTAGCTTTCGATGCTCTTGGGGATGTCGTAGTGGATGACGAAGCGGACGTCGGGCTTGTCGATGCCCATGCCGAAGGCGATGGTGGCCACTATAACGTCGGCCTCTTCCATGAGGAACTTGTCCTGGCTTTCGGCACGCACCTTGGCTTCGAGCCCGGCGTGGTAAGGCAGGGCCTTGATGCCGTTGATGCAAAGGAACTCCGCCATTTCCTCCACCTTCTTGCGGCTGAGGCAGTAGATGATACCGGACTTGCCGGCGTTCTGGTGGATGAACTTGACTATGTCCTTTTCGGCATCGGCCTTGGGACGCACCTCATAGTAGAGGTTGGGACGGTTGAACGAGGACTTGAACACCTCGGCCGCGGGGATGCCGAGGTTTTTGAGGATGTCGCTCTGCACCTTGGGGGTGGCGGTGGCTGTAAGGGCCACTATGGGCTTACGGCCGATCTCTTCCACCAGGTTGCGGATGCGGCGGTATTCGGGGCGGAAGTCATGTCCCCACTCCGAAATGCAGTGGGCCTCGTCCACTGCGTAGAACGATATTTTGATCTCCCTCAGCAGGGCCACGTTCTCCTCTTTTGTGAGGGATTCGGGGGCCACGTAGAGGATTTTCGTGCGGCCTGCCAGAAGATCGGAGCGAACTTCGTCGGTCTGCGCTTTTCCAAGCGAAGAATTGAGGAAGTGCGCGATGCTCTCATTGCCGCTCACGAAGCCCCGGAGTACGTCCACCTGGTTCTTCATGAGTGCGATGAGTGGAGAGATGACTATCGCCGTGCCGTCCATAATGAGGGCCGGCAGCTGGTAACACAAGGACTTGCCCCCTCCGGTAGGCATGAGCACGAAGGCGTCGCCTCCGCCCAGAAGATGGTTTATTACCCTCTCCTGGTCGCCCTTGAAATTGTCGTAGCCGAAAAATTCCTTGAGTGTCTTGTGTATGACAGCCGAATAGTCCATCAATAATTAGTCTAAACTGTGAATTGCCAATCCTGAACGCAATTTGGGCTCGAACCAGGTGGTCTTAGGCGGCATGATGTTGCCGCTGTCGGCAATGGCCATGAGCTGTTCCATGGAAACTGGATACAGGGCGAAGGCGACTTTCATCTCGCCGCTGTCGACGCGGCGCTTAAGTTCGCCCAGGCCGCG
This sequence comes from Bacteroidales bacterium, assembly GCA_017551405.1. GTDB lineage: Bacteria > Bacteroidota > Bacteroidia > Bacteroidales > UBA932 > Cryptobacteroides. The sequence continues at coordinate 118 of JAFZLP010000143.1, read as the reverse complement.
GATGCCGCCCACGAAATCAATCCGCTTGTCGGTACGCAGATCCTTGATGCCCATGAGTTTGTCAAGCACCAGATTGCTGAGTATGGTAACGTCCAGCACGCCTATCGGGTCGTTGTCG
>JAFZLP010000142.1 GCA_017551405.1 Bacteroidales bacterium | reverse complement strand
CCGACGCCGCCTCCCTCACCGAAGAGGACTGCAAGAAGATCATCGCCGAAGGCAAGCCTACGTCATCCGGCGTCAAGTATAAGCGGACTTTCAAGAAGAAATAACGATGAAATACGAGATAGACGACATCGACAGGAAGATACTCTGCTTCCTCGTGAACGACGCCCGCATGCCTTTCCTCGAGATAGCGAGGGAATGCGGAGTGTCCGGCGCGGCCATTCACCAGAGGGTGAACAAGCTCCAGAGCAACGGGGTGATAACCGGCTCCCGCCTGCTTGTGAAACCCAGCGCCCTGGGCCTCAACGTATGCGCTTTCGTGAGCATTGCCGTTACCGAGACCAACAAGATCCCGGAGGTGATCGAGGCTCTCAAGAAAATCCCCGAAGTGGTTGAGTGTCACTTTGTTACCGGCAGGGCCACCATGCTCGTCAAGATGTACTGCATGGACAACAACCACCTGATGGACATAATGATGAACTCCATCCTCAACCTGCCCTACATCCAGTCCACCGACACCATGCTTTCGCTCGAAGAGGCCTTCGAGCGCCAGGTGTGGGTAGAACCCGGAGAATCAGCGAAGAAGTGATTCCGCCACCGCCAGGTCTCCCGGCGTGGTGATTTTGATATTGTTCCTCTCTCCTTCGATGTAGGAGAGGGGAATTTTGTATGCCTTGGCCACTGAGGCGTCGTCGGTGAACGACATGGAGTAACCCTGGGTGTAGGCGGCCTTTATGTCTTCGCTCAGGAAGATCTGGGGAGTCTGGGCGGCCACTATCGCGGAGCGGTCGGGGTCGGGCCCGGCAGGGTCGATGTTCTTGAGGGTGTCAGTTACCGGAACCACCGGGATGAGGGCGCGCACCTTGTCCATCCTGGAAAGCATCTCCTTTATGAGGGCGGCGGAAACCAGGGGACGCACGCCGTCCTGGATGGCGACTATGGCGCCGTCGGGAACTTTCCTGAGCGCGTTCTGCACCGAATGGAAACGGGTGAGCCCGCCTTCAACGACGATCTGGGGCACGTTGAGGCAGTGTTTCAGGCAGAGGTCTTCCCAGTCGCGGATGTGCCCGGAGGGGAGCACGGTTATGAATTTCGCATCGGGAACCGCCCCGGCGAAACGCTCGATGGTGCGCTGGAGGATGGGCACGCCGCCAAGCAGAAGGAACTGCTTCGGGATGTCCGAACCCATTCTGGAGCCGCTTCCGCCGGCCACGGTGATTATGTATGTTTTTCTTTCCATGAAGATATGGCAAAATTAACTAAAATTCACTAAATTTGTCTACTTAAACCTGTATTCGAAAAAATGGCATTTTCTTTTCTGAACCAAGAGCTGGCTATAGACCTCGGAACCGCCAACACCGTCATCTACCAGAATGACGAAATCGTGCTGGACGAGCCGAGCATCGTGGCAATAGACAATAATTCCGGCAAATGCATCGCCATAGGCCAGCAGGCCAAGCTCATGCACGAGCGCAGCAACCCCGGCATCAAGACCATACGGCCCCTGAGGGACGGCGTCATCGCAGACTTCAACGCGGCCGAAATGATGATAAAGGGCTTCATCAAGCAGGTGAACAGCAAGCACCGCAGCATCTTCACCCCCAACCTCAAAGTCGTGGTGGGCATCCCCTCCGGCTCCACGGAAGTGGAGATCAGGGCCGTACGCGACTCCTCCGAGCATGCGGGCGGGCGCGATGTGTTCCTGGTGTACGAGCCCATGGCGGCGGCCCTCGGTATCGGCCTCGAGGTGCTCGAGCCGAAGGGCAGCATGGTCGTTGACATAGGCGGCGGCACCACCGAAATCGCTGTCATCTCCCTGGGAGGCCTTGTGCTTCAGGAGAGCATCCGCACCGCAGGCGACGTCTTCACCAGCGACATCCAGTACTACCTGCGCCAGCAGCACAATATCAAGGTCGGCGAAATCACGGCAGAAAAGATCAAAATCGCCGTGGGCGCCGTCATTCCCGATCTCGACGTGGCACCGGAACCCTACGTGGTCCGCGGTCCCAACCTCATGACGGCCCATCCCGTCGAGGCTACGATCACCCACGAAGAGATCGCCCACTGCCTCGACAAGAGCATTGCAAAGATTGAAACCTCCATCCTGCACGTGCTTGAACTCACCCCGCCAGAGCTCTACTCCGACATCGTTGAGAACGGCATCTTCCTGAGCGGCGGCGGCGCGCTCCTGAGGGGCCTCGACAAGCGTCTGACCGACAAGGTCAACATCCAGTTCCACGTAGCGGACGATCCTCTGCACGCTGTCGCACGCGGCACCTGCATGGCTCTCAAAAACACCGACCGTTATCCGTTCCTCATGCGCTAGCACATGGGCGCAAAGAGGCAGAACAGCATTATCAATGCGGTAATCTTCATCTTCCTGGAGGTTGCCGCTTGTCTTTGCCTCGTCGGCACCGGAGGTCTCCAGGACATCTGGATTTCACGCGCATCCCACCGCACCCTCGGCGCCCTCTGGCACTGGGGTGAAAACATCCGCGGGTACTTCTCCCTGGGCCAGGAGAACCGCGCCCTGGCAGAAGAGAACACCCGCCTGGCCCAGGCCCTGCGCCAGTACGAAGGCAGGCGCTTCGCCGCAGAGGCAGGGGCAATCGCCGACACGGTCACCGGTTCCTACACCTACACCCCGGCCACCATCGTGAAGATGAGCCGCAACACCCAGCACAACTACATCATCCTCAACAAGGGCCGCGCCGACGGTGTATCGCCGCACAGCGGCATCATCGCCGCGAACGGAGTGGTGGGCATAGTGAACGCGGTGGACGAGAACTTCTGCTACGGCATCACACTCCAGAACGTCCTCACGAGCGTCAGCGCCCGGATAGGGCATACCGGGGCCGTGGCCCCGATGGAATGGAGCGGCAAGCGCAGCAACCTGGCCGTGCTGAAGAATCTTCCCATCCACGTTGAGGTGGCTCCGGGCGACACCGTCTGGACCAGCGGTTTCTCCAACATCTTCCCGCCGGACATCCCCCTCGGCCTCACCGGCCGCACGCGCCAGGTGGACGGCGCCGTCAATGAGGTGGAAGTGGAGCTGTTCCTGGATTTCAGCGCCCTGCGCTACGTAACCATAGTCGAAAACCGCGACAGGAAACAGATTGAAAGGCTTGAAGGAGGGGCCGAAGAGCAATGAGGTCCCGTTTCTGGCT
>JAFZLP010000017.1 GCA_017551405.1 Bacteroidales bacterium | reverse complement strand
CCGAAACAATCCATCATTTCTAAACAAGATTTGGAGGTAATAAAATAATTACCTATCTTTGTGGGGGGAAGCCATGCCAACTGTTTTTATACTTTTTGGTTTTGTATTTAAGTTTTACTCGAACGACCACGAACCACTGCACATTCACGTGCTCAAAGATGGTCACAAAGCGAAGTTTTCGCTCTTTCCGGTCCAACTCGTAGAAAACAATGGATTAAAGACGGCGGAGATCAAGCTTGTGGAGTCCATCATAAAGGAAAACCAGGAGGTGATTGCAGAGCATTGGAACCGCTTTTTCAACAAGACAAAGTAGGAAATGATTACCATTGAAAAGATTTGGCTTACCGAAGACGCAGTATGGATTCGTACGGCAGATGGCAAAGAGGCTTGTGAGTTCTTCGCGGATTACCCCCGTCTCAAATTTGCAAGCCCGGAGCAGCGCGCTCATTATGTTGCCGATGGGTTCGGCATCAACTGGCCGGACATAGACGAGGACCTTAGTTTCGAGGGCTTCTTTTCTTCCAAATATCGGACAGAACTGCATCGGCTTTTCCTGGCGCATCCGGAATTGAACGCTTCTGCCATTGCCCGTCGGATGGGTATCTCCCAAAGCCTTTTTGCTCAATACATCAGTGGAGCAAAAAAGCCTTCCCCTGCACGTCTCTCGGCAATTTACGCAACTATTCATTCCATCGGCGAAGAACTTCTGGCCATTCCGGCAGGCGCATAGATGCCAAATTTTGGTCGGAATGCCGACCCGCCTTCTAGTCCTTCTTCGCCCCGGGGCAGTGCTCGCGGAGGAAGGAGAGGACGAAGTCGTAGTCTTCGTCGGGGACGTAGACCTGGTTGCGCTCCAGGAGCTGGTTCACCTTGATCAGGTTGTAGCGGCGGCGAGGGATGATGCGGCGAACGGAAGCGAGCGTCGAAGTGGATGTGGTGCGGGCGGCGGCCAGCATTCCGGCTCCCATGGTGGTCGGGCGCCTGGCGGCTGCTCCTACGATGACGGTGGCCATTCCCAGCTTGCGGGCTTTGCGGGCCTGTGCCGGTTCGGTTTCATGCACGAGCGTCTTCTCGTCCATGGTAAAGCGGACGATGTATTTGCCCCCGTACATCCACGCCACAATCAGATAAGAAAGCAGCGAAATGGCAATAAAGACTGCAAAGACTATCAGCCAGATCTTGAGGCTGCTGTCCCAGATGCGGTCTCCCCAAGCGTTGGCCCAGTCGCCCTTGACGGCCGTACGGATGAGGTCGATGATCAGCGGAATGCTGAACAGCCCGCCGATGATTTTGAGCACGACAACCAGGATTGCGGGGTTCCTGTACATGTTGAGCACATAGGTCCAGCGATACTTGCCGTCGGCGTCGCGGGAAACCCTGGTGGTGGTTATTTCTTTCTGTTTCATATGCTTACTTGCGGAAATGCTTGGAGTCGCCCCACTTGCCGTAGCCTACGATGATGCGCTTCCCTGCCAGGTCGTCGCCCATTGAACAGAACGGAAACACGCAGTTCTTGCAGATATGCGTGTCCTGCCTGCCGGGTTCTGCAGAAGCGGGGCAGTCCCGCAGGATGGTCTTGCGGTCGTACAGGTTGTACTTGACCATCTGCTCCTCCGGAGTGATGTTGGGCATGAAGACGTTGGCGCCGGCCAGGATGCCTTTCTCGCGGCCGCGGGGATCCAGCACTTCGAGGGCGGTGGCTGCGGCTATGTTGATATCCGGCATGAGCAGGCGCAGCAGCGCTATCATCTTGAGCCCCAGCGCAAAACGCCTTTCGGCGGAAGGATACGGCGCCCCTGAGAGAGTCAGCGGCGACTCGGGATGGGGGTTGTACGGCCCCATGCCCACCATCGGCGCGTCGAACTCCTTGTAGAACAGCAGGTCGCGCGCCATGTCATCCGCCGTCTGGAAGGGCATGCCGATCATGGCGCCGGTGCCGGCCTGGTAGCCGATCTCTTTCAGGTCGTACAGAGCCTGCAGCCTGCGGTCGTAGGAATGCAGCGGGTCGGCCGGATGGATCTTGCGGTAAAGGTCGGGATTGGAGGACTCGATGCGCAGCAGATAACGGTGCGCCCCGGCATCGAACCACTCCTGATAGACCTCGCGCGGCTGCTCCCCAAGGGATAGGGTGACCCCCAGCGGCGGATCATCGCCGGTGTCGATGGCCTTTATGGCCTTGAGCAGGCGGGTGATTTTGCCCACAAAGGCCGCGTCGGTGCGCTCTCCGCCCTGGATTACAACCGAGCCGAAACGCCGTTGCGCCGCAATCCTGGCAGATGCAAGTACCTCTTCTTCAGACAGTTCGTATCGCTGGCAGCGGATGTCCCTGCGGATTCCGCAGTAGAGGCAGTTCTTGACGCACCTGTTCGAAATCTCGATGAGCCCGCGCAGGTAGACCTCCGGCCCGACGGTCGCCACCTTCACGCGGTAAGCCTCGTCTAGAAGCGCCTCCTCGAAAGCTGCGTCTTCACAGGCAATGGCGGCGGCCAGTCCTTCGCGGTCAAATGTGAGATCCGACAGGTTCACGGCTCTATTCTTTTGTGCCTGCGGCTGTGAATAATCCTAATGCCATGACGGCGGAAACGGCTTTCAAGACGAATCTAAGCATGAACAAAGGTAATGAAAAAACGCGATTAAGTGGAGAAATACCCCATCAGCGCCTTCTGGTATGCCCGCAGGGCGCGGGAACCTTTGGAGGTGATGCGGCAGACGGTGTGTGAGCCCCGGCCGCTGCCGCTCCGTGAAACCTTGATGTACCCCGCTTCCTCCAGATTGCTGATCTGAACGCTCAGGTTCCCCTGCGTGGCCTTCGTGAGCTCTTTCAGATACACGAAGTCCGCATCGTCCAGCGCAGAGAGAGCTGCCATCACCTTGAGGCGCAGCTCGTTGTGGAGTATGGGGTCAAGGTCCTTAAAATCCATCTCTCATGCGTTTGTTGTACAGGATGCCGGGGATTACAAGCGCCACTATGGCTACCAGGGCGACCGCGAACAGCTGCCAGTGCCATAATTCACCCCGCAGAAGGAAAGATGCTATGCCGATGGCGCAGCCGGCCAGGCCGCAGACAGCCTTCGGCCGGAAGCGCAGCAGCTCTCCGGTAATGAAACTGCCGATGCCTATCAGCAGGCACATCAGCGGTATGTAGCATTCTTCGTAAAGACCGGCAAAGCCGAACACGAACCCGCCGATGCCGAAGGCAGCTGCGGCGAATATCCAGTAATCCAGCACCACCTTGGCGTTGCGGGTGCGGATATGGGTGCGCTCATGGTCTTTCTTCAGGATACGGACCATGAGCGGCGTGCCGACCAGCGGAATCGCGGGCCACAGCCACAGGCACCATTCCTGCCGGAAGGCCTGCCAGAGAATGAATTCCAGCAGGAAAACAACGGCAGTAGGCCATCCCCACACGAGAAAGATGTTCTCTCCGGTGGGGATGTCGTCCATATCCACTTTGCCCCTGGTACGGGCAATCACTTCGAGAGCGTCAAAGTTTTCTTCCATAACAGGGGCAAAGGTAAGAAATTAATCGGACCAGGACGCCTTCCGGGTAGCCTTCATCTTGAAGTAGCCTTCCGTGCCGTCTTTCTTCTTGAAATAAGCGATTCCGGTGAGGCTGCCGTCACTGTTCTGAGTGAATTTGCACTTGGCTACCGCCATGTCGTTCTGGGTGCTGGGCGCAGTGAAGCTGGTATCCGGGTTGGTAACAGGATCATATCCCTGATTGATGTCCTGCAGCGAGAACATGTTCATCCAGCACATTCCGTTCGGATCCTGCTCCAGCATGTCAATCTCCTTGCCGATCTGGTCGGGCCGGAGGTGTATGACTCCGCCACCCACGGTGGCATGTACGGGATGTTCCTTGCCGAATTCCAGGAAGACGACCTTGGTCTCGCCGTGGTCTTTCTTTTCACCGTAGACGATATAGTCGCGCATACCCTCGCCCTCGGGAAGGTCTTCCACAGAAACCTCATTCTTGGCGCCGTTCTTTTCGATTACATATACATTGTCTTTCAGCCTGTTGGGCTTGCCGAGGTCATTGCTCATCGGTTCCACTGTGCCGGTTGCCGCAGCGAGCTTGTCGGCGCCGTTCACCTTGTATGCAAACTGCGCCTCCGCCGAGCCCTGCTTCTCCTTGTCGCTGAGCTGGAAGGCTATGGTCGCCTTGCCGTCGCTGTTGGTCTTGACCGAAGTGGGGCAGGAGCCGTTGGATGCCTTAAGCTCGAGCAGGCGGTCCGGAACGTTACTGTAGCTTGCTCCGGTGATTGCGTTGATGCCCTTGAGCTGGAAGATGAGGCTTGCCGAGCCGCTTTCATCCGCCATTTGCGGGGAGTTGGTGCAGACCAGAATGTAATTCATCGGGAGTACGGGCACGTCTGGAGAATAGGCATACCTGACGCCGCCGTCTTCGGCGTGGTACTCGTATCTCGCCTTGATACTTCCGTTCCTGGTGGCGTCCTGGGCCGTGAAGACAACCGAAACCTGACCCTTTTCATCGGTGGCCTTCCAGTCTCCCGAAGCGTTCGTGCTGCCGTTGGAGGTATCGAAGCGGATGACCTGCCCCGGAAGCTCGGTCCAGGTGAGGCCGGTCGCTTCTTCGGTTGCCGACAGCTGGAATGTTACGGTGGCCTTGCCGTCGGGATCGACGCCGTAGCTCTCCTGCAGGGGCTCCAGCTTGTAAGTCAGCGGGATAGGCTCGATTGCCGCCTCGTGAAGGACAGGCATGATGCCCTGCAGCGCCCCGCCGGTAAGCGCCATTTCGGTTACCGTACCCTTGATCTTGCCGCCGAGTATGAGGGCTGCCTCGTCCATCTGGAACTCGCAGTCGATCTCGCCTTTTTCGTTGGATACGGCTTCCTCGGGGCACGTGCCGCCTTCGGCCTCGAATTTCACCTTGACCTTCAAGGGATTGCCCGTGAGGCGGTCTGTGTAGGTGAACTTGACCGTGCACCTGTTGTTGTCGTCCACCCGGTTGGGGGAGCTGGAGCTGATGCTGAGCTGGGGTTTGAAGCGGGTTACCGCCACCTCGGCGGATAT
>JAFZLP010000016.1 GCA_017551405.1 Bacteroidales bacterium | reverse complement strand
TGCACGAACACAACGAGTTCACCGGGCACTGGTGCGACCGCGAGTATCTCCGCAGGAATCTGGTGCGCATGCGCGAGCTCAACATAAACTCCATCCGTACCTGCCATTATCCGCAGTCGCGTGCCTTCTACGAACTTTGCGACAGCCTCGGCTTCTATGTGTATGACGAAGCCAACATCGAGAGCCACGGGATGGGCTACGGTCCCGAAAGTCTCGCCAAGGATCCCGCATGGTATGCGAATCACGAAGAAAGGACCCTGAACATGTACAGGCGTACTGCCGGATATCCCTGTGTGACAGTGCTTTCGCTCGGTAACGAGGCCGGCAACGGCGTGAATTTCGAGCGTACGTACGACCTGCTCAAGGCCATGGAAAAAGGCGGCCAGAACCGTCCGGTCGTATATGAGCGGGCGGCCCACGACCGCAATTCCGATTTCCTGAACCCGATGTACGCCGATACACGCTGGCTTCATAAGCAGGCGGAGCTGCCTTCTGCAAAGCCGGTGGTACAGTGCGAGTATTCCCACGCCATGGGCAACAGCAACGGCTCCTTCGACCTGATGTGGTACGAGACCTACGCCTATGACAATCTCCAGGGCGGCTTCATATGGGACTGGATAGACCAGGGAATCGCAGTCGAGGACGCAAAGGGCAGGAAATACTGGACCTACGGCGGCGATTACGGCGATCCGTCGAAGGATCCCGCCCACTGGTGGGCAGACCGCAACTTCTGCTGCAACGGCCTCGTCAATCCCGACCTGACCCCGCATCCGGGCGCTTTCGAAGTGAAGCACTTCTACCAGGAGGCAGCCATTGAGTTCGCTCCTGTCGAGAACCCCGGCGAACAGGCTGCGATGAACCGATTCCAGATATTCAACCGCTTCTATTTCAAGCCGTTGAACCATATCCTCCGCTGGGAGATCACGGAGGACGGAGTGAAGATAGCTGACGGTGAGAAGCTGTTCACGACGGCACCCCGGACCGCCGAGGCCTTCGAGGCGGCCCTGCCGGAGATGGATCCCCTCAAGACCTACTACATCAATTTCAGCCTCCTTACCCCCGAAGCTTCCGGGATGCTTCCGGCAGAGTATCCCGTGGCTACCGAACAGCTGCTCCTTCGCAGCCCCGAAAAGACCCTTCCCGAGCCTGCCCGCTACAAAGTGCGCATCAGGAAGATTGGCGACAAAATCGTTCTCAAGGGTATAGGCGGCCGCCTTGTGGTGGATTCCTCCACGGGCAGGGTAGTGCAGTTCAGGCAGGGGCTTAAGAACGTGATACTCAAGAAGTTCGGCCTTGGCCCCGAGTTCTGGCGCGCACCCCTCGACAACGACTGGGGCGACGGTGGACCGCAGTCCAGGAACAAACTCTGGAAAGACGCTCCCGCCGTGCTGTCGGCGGAGGCATTCACCGATGAGGCCGGCGGCGCCGTGGTGGTGACTTACGGGCTTCCCTACGGATGCACGATGGAGACCGAGTACAGGCTTGCCAAAGGTGGCGAACTCCGCATCACCTCCGCCTTCCACGGCGGGAAGGAGCATGTCGACATCCCGCGTATCGGTTTCCGCACCAGGATGAAGGCGAAATGCGACGGCTTCAGGTATTTCGGCCGCGGACCCTGGGAGAACTACATGGACCGCTTCGCTTCCTGCCCCGTCGGAATCTATGAATCCAGTGCCAAGGACGAATGCTTCCCCTATGTGCGTCCGCAGGAGACCGGACACCACACCGGAGTGGAATGGCTGGAGATAGGCCCGCTCTGTATCACAGGCGATAAATCCTTCGAATTCAATGCTTTGCGTTGCAGTATCGAAGACCTTGACCCGCGCGAGCCTGACGGCGGCCGCATCTGGGCACATGTCAATGACATCCCCGTGCAGCCCTATGTGGAGCTCTGCCTCGACGGCGGAATGACCGGCGTGGGCGGATATGACTCCTGGGGCGCGCGTCCGGAGCCGTCCCGCACCCTCTGGGCCGACAAGGATTATGACTTCACCTTAGTGCTTTCCAAAAAATGAAAAAGATAATTGCAGCCGCCTTTGCTCTCTGCGCACTCTGCGCATGCGGCGAGAAGAACAATCTGCCCAAACCCACCCGTGCCCAGCTGGAATGGCAGGACATGGAAATGAACATGTTCTGCCACTTCGGGCCCAACACCTTCACCGGCAACGAATGGGGTGACGGCACCGAAACTGAAGACATTTTCAACCCGAGCGATCTCGACTGCCGCCAGTGGGCGGCCACGGCGAAAGCCGCGGGCTTCAAGGGCATCATCATAACTGCCAAGCACCATGACGGATTCTGCCTCTGGCCCAACCCGGTGAGTACCCATACGGTCGCACAGAGTTCGTGGCGGGACGGAAAGGGCGACGTGCTGGCGGAGCTGTCCGCAGCCTGCAAAGAATACGGCCTCAAGTTCGGCGTGTATATCTCGCCCTGGGACAGGAACGACCCCCATTACGGCACGCCAGAGTATAACGAGGTGTTCGTGAAAACGCTGGAAAGCGTGCACGGAGGCCCCTACGGCCCCATTTTCGAGCAGTGGTTCGACGGTGCCAACGGCGAGGGCCCGAACGGAAAGAAGCAGGTGTACGACTGGCCTCTCTTCAATTCCACGGTATTCAAATACAACCCGCAGGCCATCATCTTCGGCGACGGCGGTCCCGGCTGCCGCTGGGTCGGCAACGAGGAAGGACATGCCGGCAGGACCTGCTGGGGGATGATGAATGCGGACGAAGTGAAGCCTGGAGAGAACCCGAGGGGAACGGAGTACCTGAACCAGGGCGATCCCGAAGGCACACACTGGGTGCCGGCCGAAACCGACGTCTCCATCCGTCCCGGATGGTTCTGGCGTGAAAGCGAAAACGACAGGGTGAAGAGCGTCGACGAACTGCTCAGGATCTACTACGAAAGCGTCGGCCGCAATTCTCTCCTGCTGCTCAACGTGCCGCCTGATGTCACCGGCCGCATCCATCCGGTGGATTCCGCGCGCCTGATGGAATTCCGCGCCGCGCTGGACGAGATCTTCGCAGATGACCTTGCCGCCGGGGCGAAACTCCGCCGGAAAGGCGACTGCTGGACGCTCACCATGGCGGAGCCGGTCACTTTCAACCGCGTCGTCCTGGAAGAGGACATAGCCTCAGGGCAGAAAATATCCGCTTTCACGATAGAGGCCCTGGGAGAAGACGGCAACTGGACCGAGATTGCCTCCGAGACCACCATCGGCCACAAGAGGATTGTCCCGGTGCCTGCCGTTACTGCCCTGAGTATCAGGATTAAAGTGACGGGAACCATAGCTCCGAAATGCTCCATAAAAAGGCCCGGGCTGTACTATGACGGGGTCTATAGCGGGGAAATGAGTTGAAAAACCGGATTTTTTGATTATATTTGCAAACTAAAAAATTGATTGCAGAAGACTATTCCAATTCACAACCTAATATCAACCATTATTTATTTAACCGAAAAAAACATGAAAAGTATTGGTGGATTCCTCAAAGGAATCGCTGTTGCAATGCTCTTCGCACTTGCCGTTCCGGCATTTGCACAGAACACTGCTACAGGTGTGATCACTGATGCCCTCGGCCCCGTGCCCGGCGCATCCGTACTTGTTCAGGGTACCCACAACGGCACCATCACTGCCGATGACGGTACCTTCACGCTCTCCGGCGTCCGCAATGGGGATGTTCTCGAGATCGCATGTCTCGGCTACACCTCCAAGACTGTCGTCTTCGACGGCCAGAGGATTCTCGTCACCCTCGACGAAGACTCCGAAATGCTCGAAGGCACGGTCGTAACCGCCCTCGGTATCCGCAAGGATGAGAAGAAGGTAGGTTACGCGGTTGCTTCCGTCAATGCCGACAACCTCAATGCCACGGCTGCTCCCTCCCTGGGTTCCGCCCTCTACGGCAAGGCTGCCGGTGTCCGCGTCACCACCGCTCCCGGCGGTGCTACCGGCGCTATCTCCATCAACGTCCGCGGTCTGTCGTCCATCACCGGCACCAACCAGCCTCTCATCATCGTAGACGGCGTTCCGGTGCGTAACGGCGAAGCCAACAACTCCGACTACTGGGGCGACCAGCGCGTGAACTCCAACGGTCTTACCGACATCAACGTGGAAGACATCGAGAACCTCTCCATCCTGAAGGGCGCATCCGCAACCTCCCTTTACGGTTCCGAAGGTGCTAACGGTGTTGTTCTCATCACCATGAAGAAGGGTAAGAAGAACAGCGGTGTTCATGTCGACTTCAGCGCTTCCGTTCAGGCTGACCAGGTTGCCTACATGCCCAAGATGCAGACCATCTTCGGCCCCGGCGACGCTTATCAGTACTGGGCTTACTACGATGTCGAAATGGATCCCACTTCCCCCGACTTCGGTTTCACCACCTCCTATAAGGATCGCGCCGGCAGGACCGTCCGCTCCTTCGCAGGTATGGCCATGGACGGCGGCGGTTACTACTACTACGGCCCCGAGTATGATGGCAAGCCCATCTACACCCCGTCCGGCATGATGAACTACAGCGCCGTCACCGACGACCCGTACCAGAACATCTTCCGTACCGGCTGGACCCAGCAGTACAACGTTGCCCTCACCGTAGGTAACGAGCGCGGCAACACCCGCTTCTCGTACACCTTCATGGACAACATTCCGAACCAGTACAACTCGCATCTCGGCAAGCACAACTTCGCGCTTTCCGGAAGCCAGAACATCACCGACAACGGTGCCCTCAAGCTCGGTTACTCCGTGAACTACATGAACCAGAACGTGATGAACCGTCCTTACAGGATCTCCCGTCTGGTCACGAACTTCACCGGTATGGTGGGCTCCTTCGAAGACCTCGCCTACTATCGTGAGCATACCGTAACCTCCGCCGGCTACCAGAACCGCGTTTACACCTCCTCTTCCCACGAGAATCCCGCTGAGGGTTGGGAATACACCCCGGGTGTCAGCGCCCTCATCGGCGAATACTTCTGGAACATCCTCGGCAAGGAGCGCCTCGAGAACAACCAGCGCCTCATCGCCAGCGTAACTCCTTCCTGGCAGATTGTCAAGGGCCTCACCCTCAAGGGCAGCGTTGCTACCGACTGGACCGCCCAGGATATCGAGCAGAAGGAATACAACGGCACCGCCATGGTTTACGGCGGTAACGGCGGTTACTACTATGTAGGTAAGAACACCTATCAGACCATCTACGGCGACGCTCTCCTTAACTACAACACGACCCTTGCCCAGAAGCTCGGTCTCGATGTCAACGTCGGTTACTCCGCACGTCAGGAGAACGTTCTCAACACTTCCGTCAGCACCAATGGCGGCCTCTCCGTAGAGAACTGGTTCAACCTCACCGCTTCCAATCAGAAGGCCAACGCCGGCCAGTCCACTTCTTCCCTCCTGAAGACCGCCGCTTATGCGACCCTCGGTCTCTCCTGGGACGACTGGGCATTCGTGGAAGGCACCATCCGCAACGAGAAGACCTCCACCCTGGCTCCCGGACACAACTCCTTCTGGTATCCTTCGGTGAACGGCTCCATCATCTTCTCCGAACTCCTCAACCTCCCCGCCTGGGTAGATTACGGCAAGGTTCGCGCTTCCTACGGTATCGTGGGTCTCGCTCCTGAGCTCTACCGTGCAGCCATCGCTTACAGCCAGAGCTCCGCTTCCGGTTACATCTACAACCAGCTTGGTGCTTCTCTCGGCAACGAGACCATCGTTCCTGAGACCACCCACGAGTTCGAAGTCGGTCTGGAGAGCAAGTTCTTCAACAACCGCGCAGGCTTCGAGGTATCTTACTACCACAAGCGCATCACCGACCAGATCCTTGACACCACCGTTCCGCGTTCCGCCGGCGGTTCCTCCATCCTCATGAACGTGGGTGAACTGGAGAACCAGGGTGTTGAGGCTGCCGCATACGCAACTCTCGTCGAGACCCGCGACTGGAGGTTCGATGTTTCCGGCAACATCGCCTGGAACACCAACAAGGTCGTCAAGCTCGCAGAGGGTGTCGACGTCCTCCAGCACGCCCGCTGGGACAACGGTGCCGTCTATCTCTACTCCTTCGAGGGCGAGAAGATGGGTGACATCTACTCCTTCGACTACAAGTACGACGACAACGGCAACAAGATCGTGGCCGACAACGGCTACTATGCCCGCAGTGACGAGCCCGTCAAGGTCGGTAACGCTATGCCCGACCTCCTCGGCGGCTTCGCCCTCTCACTGGGCTACAGGCGCGTCTCCCTGGATGCCAACTTCAGCTACCAGATCGGCGGCGACGTCTTCAACATGCCTTATCAGTACTACATGCACACCGGTGCTATCGTAGAGTCCCTGCCTTATCGTAATGAGGCTCTGGGCGGCCAGTCCTACTATCTCGACGATGCAGGCAACTGCGTGCCCTGGACCGGCAACCTCGGCCCCAACGGCGAAGCTGTCCGTCACGACGGTGTCATCCTCGAGGGCGTTACCACCAGCGGTGCAGTCAACACCAAGATGGTCAGCCAGGAAATGGCTCTTGAGAAACAGTACGGCTGGGGTACCGGCGGTTCCCGCTTCTACTCCGGTTCTATCTTCAAGAACACCTATCTGAAGTGCCGTGAGCTCACCCTCACCTATGCTCTTCCCGAGTCCCTTACGAGCAAGATTCACTGCAGCGGCATCAAGCTCTCAGTGTTCGCCCGTAACCCGTTCTACATCTACAAGAACCTCCCGATCTTCGACGCCGAAGCTACGGACGGTACCAAGTGGACCAGCCAGGTGTGCATCGGAGGTTCCACCTCCACCACCCGTACCTACGGTTTCACCCTGCGTGCCAACTTCTAATCAATGGAGGAACAGAATATGAAAAAGATATATGCATTAATGCTTGGTCTTGCCGCACTCGTCGCCTTCTCTGCCTGCACCGAAGATGACTATGCATCCAAGTACCTCGATCCTTCCAAGACTACCACTGTCACCTGCGAAAAGCTGATGACCGGTGCCTTCATGGCCGGCAACCAGAATACATTCAACAGCTACTGGAGAATGTACACCTGGGACAACTACTTCGGCAAACTGGCCCAGACCATCGGTTTCTCCAACAACTCCGGCACCGTCTATTACATCAATGACGGTTACGCCAACGACCGTTGGAACAACTTCTACGATATTCTCCGTCAGTACAGGGTTATGCAGAGGGTATGGAACGAAGAAGAAGACGACGCCAAGGCTCAGGACCGCGTGTTCCTTGCCCTGACCGAAGTGTTCATCTACGACCATCTTTCCCAGCTTTGCGACATCTGGGGTCCGGTTCCCTTCACTGAGGCCGGCAACCTGGGCGTCACCGGCGACCTCGTGGCATCCTATCCCGCCTACGACAGTGACGTAGACCTCTACAAGATGATGCTCGAGAACCTCGACGCTCTCTATACCGAAATCGGCTCCCTCGACGGCAGCCTCAGCAGCACCACCAAGGCGAAGATCGCCGCCCAGGATTACATCAACGGCGGTGACCTCCAGAAGTGGCAGCGTTACTGCAACTCCCTCATGCTCCGTCTCGGTATGCATGTGGCCCTCAAGGGAGGTCTCACTTCCCAGGGACAGGCTGCAGTCAAGACCGCCGCAGGCCGTCTCCTCGTGACCGACCTCGACAACGCTATCGGCGTCAAGGCCGACAACGACGGCTTCAAGTACTACGAGAACTACCGTGACGGTTACAAGGACATCAACAACACCGCATCCCAGGCCATCATCGACGCCCTGCAGATCACCGGTGAGAACGATCCCCGTCTCCCCGTCATCTACGTTCCCGACGCAGAAGGCAACTACTACGGCATGAGCACCCACGAGACCGACGAGCAGCAGAGCGATCGCAGCGGCGGTGACCACAACACCGAAGAAACCCGCTACTATGCCCGTCTGAACAACCTTACCTACATGTCCAACAACTACATGTGGAACCCGATCATCACCGCATCCGAGGTGTACTTCCTCCTCGCGGAGGCCGCACAGCGCGGTTTCATCTCCAATCCTACGGCTGAGGCGGCGTTCAAGGACGGTGTCAAGTACTCGATTCTCGCTTACCTCAAGTCCAACATGGAGAGCAGCCAGGCTTCCCTGTTCTACAACTCCAGTGCATACAACGATTACCGCGCTGAGGCTTATCCCTCCGACAGCGACATGGATGCATTCACCACTGCAGTTTGGGGCGCCTACGGCGACAAGCTCAACGCCATCATGACTCAGAAGTGGGTCAACTTCGGTATCCTCCAGGCCACCCAGGCATGGACCGATATCCGCAGGACCGGTCTTCCCGCCCTCTACTATCCGGCAGACGGCGCTGACAACAACGGTTACAAGACCGTTACCCAGCGTGTCAAGTATCCGAATACCGAGGCTGCGAACAACAAGGCCAACTACGAGGCCAACAAGGGCAATGTAAACGGTGACTCCGCTTACTGCACTCTCTTCTGGGCTACCGAGGTCAAGTAATTGAACTAAAGCCTAAAAAGATTGAGGCCGGACTTGAAAAAGCCCGGCCTCTTTTTTTCGGTCGCCTGATGGCGACGTTAGAGCTTGACATCTATTTTTGCGGGGAAGGCGTAGTTCGGGTCGCCGCGGGAATAGAGATTTGCCTTTATGTTGGCGGAAGTGCGCGCCGCCTTTCCCTTGAAGACCTGCGTGCCCTTGAAGTTGACGGTGATTTCGCTGTCGAGGTCGGCAATGCTGTCGTTCAGCCACAGGGTGAGGGCGCTGTAGTCGCATTCGCTGATGTTGATGGTATTGCCGCTTGTCTCGAGGCGTACGGTCTTGCGGCGCGCGAGCTCCTCCGCAGGGGCTTCAATCCAGTAGAAGGTGTTCCTGAGCACCTCTTCCTGCTGCCAGACAATCTTGGAGGGATAGGGATTGCGGGTGAACTGAGCCATCCAGGGCACTGCAGCCGCGTCTACGCGGTCCATCCAGTGCGCCTTGCCTTCTACTATATGATTCTCATGGATGTAGCCGGCGGGATCTGCATTGTGCAGGGAATCCAGTTCCACCGTCTTTTTGCGGCACTCCTCGTTGCGGTTGTAGGCGGAGTCGAGCGCGCCGCACCATATCATAAACGGGGTGTTGCGCAGATTGAGCATGCTGATGTCGCCGGGATGGCCTGCCATCATGGACGCCGCTGCCCAGCTGTCAGCCATCCTGGGAGCCATGCGCCACACGCCGTCTCCGCCCGCAGAGTAGCCCATGAGGTAGACTTTGTTGGGATTGATGGTCATCTCTGCCTGGTACATGAGGATGAGTCTTGCATAAAACTGGTCAAGCAGGGGCTTGAACCACATGTCCCAGTCGTCGTAGGGCGCCCTGGGGGCCACGTATACGCCTTCGGCGGGGGAGTAGAGCACTTTCTGGTTCTCCCATTGGCCGTCATTCACGCTGGCGGGCGCGCTACCGCCGCCGTGAAGCGAGATATAGAGGGAATGCCCGCCTTCGGGGACGTTCCCGTAGGTCTTGTGCCAGAATTTCATGGTCTGGCCGTTTATAGTAAAGGATCTGGCATCCCAGTCGGCCTGTAATTTCTTGGCCATTTCGGCACGCCATTCCTTTCTGATGGCTATGAAAGCCTCTTCGGCTTCGGCCCGGGTGAGGGGAGTGTCGTTGATTTCAACCTTGGTGATTTCCTCTTCTTCGATTTGGGATCCGCTGCAGTTGCAGGCGGCAAGCGGGAGCAGGAGCGCTACGCTCAGTAAAAATGTCTTCATGTGGGCAAAGATATTCAAAAAAAAGAGCTATCTTACAAACATCATGAGAAAAATATCAGCAGTAATCGCGCTTGCGCTCCTTTCGCTGGGGCTGGGCGCCCAGGATATGGAATGGTTCGACGACGCCAAGCTCGGTATCTTCATCCATTGGGGAATCTATGCGGTGGACGGCGTTTCCGAGAGCTGGTCTTTCCACAACGAAAGGGTGCCGTACGAGCAGTATATGGCTCAGGCAAAGGGATTTACGGCATCCAAATACAATCCCGGAAAATGGGCTGAGCTGATTGCCTCGAGCGGCGCGAAATATACCGTGCTCACCTCCAAGCATCACGACGGCGTGGCTCTCTGGGATACGAAGGCCGGCGAACTCTCCATTCCGGCGCTCACTCCGGCAGGCCGCGACGTGCTTACCCCGTTCGTGGAGGCTGTCCGCTCCAAAGGGCTAAGGCTGGGGCTGTACTACTCGTTACTCGACTGGTCCAGGGACGACTATCCCAATTTCACGGTGAACAACACCCGCTACAACATAGCCGACGACCCTGCCAGGTGGCAGCATTTCGTGGACTTCAACTTCGCGCAGCTGCGCGAGCTTTCCGGGGCGTACAACCCCGACCTTTACTGGTTTGATGGCGACTGGGAGCAGACGGCCGAGGCCTGGAACTCTCCCGGAATCATCTCGCTTATAAGAAGTTACAACCCTGCGGTGGTGGTGAATTCACGCATTCAGGGATATGGTGACTATTCCACGCCGGAAATCGGCGTTCCCGTGGCCAGGCCGGACGACCGCTACTGGGAACTCTGCTACACCATCAACGACTCCTGGGGTTTCCAGCATAAAGACACCAATTTCAAGACGCCCTACATGGTGCTGCGCACCTTCATCGACTGCCTGTCGAACGGCGGCAACCTGCTGCTGGACATCGGCCCCCGCGAGGATGGAACCATCCCCGCCGAGGAGGTGAAAGTCCTGAAAGAGCTCGGCAGATGGACATCCAAGCATGCCGAGGCCGTCTACGGCACCCGTGCCGGCATCGAGGCGGACTGCTTCAAGGAAGGCTACACCGCTACCAGCAAGGATGGAACCGTGGTTTATCTGTATGTCCCCGGCAAGCCCGCGGGGCCTGTGGAACTGAAGGGAGTGATGAACAACGTGAAGAACGTGCGAGTGGTGGGGAAGGGGACGGCCCTGAAGTACGAGGTGTACAACAAGCTTTCCTGGAAGGATACGCCCGGCCTTATAGAGATTTACCTGCCCAAGAAATGCCTGGATCCGGCATTTACCGTGATTGCTGTCGAGCTCGACGGCCCGGTGAAGACATGGCTGAAATAAAAAAAATGAGTTGTGACCCTCTCGGGCAACAACTCATCTAACCACATAATTAATAACACTAAAACTAATAACCAATAGGTTGACGGATAAGAACTATCACTTACTCAACCCGATGCAAAGATACAACTAATTTGTGAATTTGCAAATTTATTTCAAAAAATTATTCAAAATTTTTAATTACGAGGTGTTTCGATTTCCGGTGAGGGGATCTTCGTGTTGAAATTTTTGGATTTTGACGGAAATAATGTATCTTTGCAGTCCTTTGGTGCTTTGGCCGAGTGGTTAGGCACAGGTCTGCAAAACCTGGTACAGCGGTTCGATTCCGCTAGGCACCTCCAAAAATGCCTCTACAGCTATCTGTAGGGGCATTTGCTTTCCAAAAAGTTCCCACATTGTTCCCACATTTAACGAGGTAGGTCCAGACCTGCTACAATCCCTTGATCCACTTCTCCACCTTTGCCTTGCCAGTGCGGACCTCATGACCGTAGATGGCGAAACCTTCCTTCACGGTGGCATTGGGCCAGGCTTTCTTGATGTCGGAGACCGTGGACGCAAGGCCACTGCCTTCGTGCGTGACAAACGGAATGATGGTTTTTCCGTTCAGGTCGTGGTCCTTGAAGAAGCTGAACATCACCTGGGGATAGGTGCCCCACCAGATGGGACCGCCGATGAAGATAGTATCGTACTTGGACACATCGATATCGCCCTTGTAGGCCGGCAGTTCTCCGTTGTTGGCTTCCTCCTTGGCCACCTGGATGAGTTTGTTGTAGGGCATGTTGTAGTCCTTCACGGCCACAATCTCAAACTGGTCTGCGCCAGTGAGTTCAGAGATATAATCGGCGACAATCTTGGTGTTGCCGACCTCAATATTGCCAACTGAGTAGTTCTCTCCGGCATGTGAGAAGAAGATTACGAGCGCCTTTCCGTTATTCGTCATAGTCGTTGATTTTGATTGTCCACAAGCCCCTGTCGCGCAGGCAAAGATGGCCGTAAGGACAAAGGTAGTGATTTTACCGATTAGTCCCATATCTGATAATCTCCCATCCAGGCTTTGATCTGGTCATACGTCATAGTGAAGTAGCGTTTCTCCTTGTTCAAGGCCGCAATTTTGGCCATCTCCTCGTCTGTCAGCTGGAAGGAGAAAGATTCGATGTTCTCCCGGATATGGCTGGGGTTGGAGGAGCCGGGAACCACGCAGAAGCCTTTCTGCAGATGCCAGCGGATGATGACCTGAGCGGCAGACTTGCCGTGGGCCTTGGCTATTTCATTGATAACGGGGTCGCGGAGAATCTCGCCGTGGCTGTCACGGCCGCCGAGCGGGAACCAGCTTTCAATCTGAATATTGTACTTGGCAGCCATTTCCTGCCAGTGCTCGCGCTGGGCATAAGGGTGGCACTCGATCTGGAACATCTGGGGCTTCACCTTGGCCGGGACTACGATGGACTCGAAGAGCTCGTCATTGAAGTCAAAGTCGCTGATGCCGATGGCGCGGACTTTCCCCATTTCCAAAGCTTTCTCCAGTTCTTTCCAGGCGCCGTTGTAGTCGCCCAGCGGCTGGTGCAGGTACACAAGATCCAGGTACTCCAGCCCCAGACGGGCGAGCATCTTGTCCAGC
>JAFZLP010000141.1 GCA_017551405.1 Bacteroidales bacterium | reverse complement strand
CGCCTGGTGCAGGTCGACGAGCAGGACGACAACGACCTTGCAAAAGCCTTTGCCCTGCTTCGCGAACGCTGGCCGGAAATATCTGAAATCCACATACTTGGCGCCGGCGGAAAGAACGAGGCCCACATGGTGGGCAACCTGGGCTGGCTGATGGAGTGGGAGAGGCGTTCGCTTGAAGAGACCGGCATGGGGCTGGCCTCCCGCGGAATCGAAGTCGACATGGTTTCGGACTGGAGCACCGCCTTCGCAGTTTCCCCCGAACAGGCTGATACAAAAAGAGCCCCGGACATTGCCGGGACTCTCGAATTGCATGTGGGTGAGGGACGCAAAGTTTCTTTTTTTGCCACCGATCCTGAGTTGAGGCTCCGCTCCGGAGGCCTTGTATGGCCCCTCGACGGCGTGGACCTTTCGAAATGGTGGACCGGCACCCTCAACCGGGCTTCAGCCGATGTCATCTCGCTGGAATTCAACAAAACGGCACCTTTGCTGGTGATCCTGGACTGAGCCGTCAGCTGTCCGGGCGGTACTCCAGCAGGTCGCCCGGCTGGCATTCGAGCGCCTTGCACAGGGCGTCGAGCGTCGTGACGCGCAGAGCCTTGGCCTTCCCGTTCTTCAGAATGGACAGGTTGGCGGGGGTGATGCCCAGCTTTTCAGCCAGTTCGCCCGAAGACATCTTGCGGCGCGCCAGCATTACATCTATGTTGATAACTATGGCCACGGTACGCTATTCCTCCTTTTTGGCGGCTTTTTTCTGCTTTCCGTCGGGAGCGCCGGCGGGCTGCTCATCGGCCTTCTTGCCAAGATAGTCCGGAAGCTCCATGCCTGCCGTCCTGAAGAGGTCCTGAAGCGGGGGTATCGAGCCCATGAGGCCGCTCAGGAAGTTTGCGGTGGCCGTCTTGCCGTCCTTGGTGGAGCCGTTGTCCCATACGGTGACCTTGTCGAACTTGATGCCCTTCACGGCTTCGACCTGGGTCCTGACGATATCGGGCAGCTTGTCGGCTATCATCATGAGCACGGCCTTCTGCGGATCGTCGCCGGCGGCGTGCACGGTCTGTGCGAAACCGGCTGCCTGCTTGGTGAGGATCTCCATGGTACCGCGGGCCTGGGCGTCCATCTTCGCGAAGATGGCGTCGGCTTCACCTTTAGCAATGCGGCGGGCCTGCTCGGCCTGGGCCTCAGCCTCGATGATGAGCTTTTCCTTGTCGATTTCGGCGGCGACCACGATGTTGGCCTGCTGGGTGGCCTTTTCCCTCTCGGCGCGGGCAAGTTCTGCGTCGCGCTCGCTCTGGTAGGCCTCCTGCAGGGCCTTTGCGGCCTGAACCTTTTCGGCTGCCACGGCGAGGCGGTCGGCTTCTGCGGTCTTCTGGCGGCGGAGGGCGTCGGAGTTGGCGATCTCGATCTTTGCGGAGTTCTCGCCCTTTACGGCGTCGGCGTCGGCGGATGCCACATTGATACGGGTGTCCTTGTCGGCCATGGCCTTACCGGTCTCACCGAACCTGTTCTGCTCGGCGACGCTCTTCTTAGCGTCGTTGATTGCCTTGGCGGCGGCTTCCTTACCGAGGGCCTCGATGTAGCCGGACTCGTCGCGGATGTCGGTGACGTTCACGTTGATGAGCTTGAGACCGATCTTGCGGAGTTCAGCCTCGACGTTGGCGGAGACGCTGGCGAGGAACTTGTCGCGGTCGGAGTTGATTTCCTCGATGTCCATGGTGGCGATGACGAGACGCAGCTGGCCGAAGAGGATATCGGTGGCGATGCTGCGGATGTCCTCGGTGGAGAGGCCCAGCAGACGCTCGGCGGCGTTGGTCATGACCTCGGGCTCGGTGCTGATACCCACGGTGAAGCGGCACGGGACGTCCACGCGGATATTCTGCTTGGAAAGGGCGTTCTGGAGGTTGCACTCGATGCTGATGGGCTTGAGGTCGAGGTAAGCGAAGTTCTGGAAGACGGGCCAGATGAAGGCTGCGCCTCCGTGGATGCACTTTGCGGACGCTTTCCTGCCGGTTTTACCGTAGATGACGAGGATCTTGTCGGACGGGCAGCGGCGATAGCGGCGCAGAATCGCGGAGAAGGTGACGATCACCACGAATACGATGATGAGAATCAGATAGAGTTCCATGTGTCTTTAATATTAAATGATTGTAGAATCGAGTCTTTCAACGAGGAGGGTGATGCCGTTGATGACATCCACCACTTTAATGGGAGTGCCGGTGGGGATGGGGGTGTCCTCTTCGGTCTGGGCGTTGTACTCGCGCACTGCGCCGCCGATGCTGATCTGCACCTTGCCTTCGCCGCCCCGGGCGGCGGGAATGGTGAGATACGAGGTGCCCTGGCAGCCCACGGCAGACTTGTAAACGTCGATGTTGCCGCTCTGCTGCATTTTACCCAGCAGGCTGAAGAGGTACATCACCAGCGCTACCAGGCCTGCGCCGACCGCGGTGGCGACGATGAGCAGGACGGGCAGGCTGTGGATCTTTTCCTGGAGGATGATGGCCGTCCAGCCGAAGCCCATGAGGAAGTTGATGAGGTTGCGGAAAGTGTAGAGATTGCTCCCTGTGCCTCCCATGGCCGCATCGCCGTCCACGGACAGGTCGGGGGCGTCCATTCCGCCTCCCATGTCGGCTCCGTCGAGCCCCGTGGCGTCTGCATCGGCACCTATGAAGGTGAGGATGGTCTGGATGATGAAGATGAGGGAAGCCGCAAGGGTGACTCCCCAGAGGACTTTCATTGCAGGGGTCAAAGCGCCCCACCAAGTAGCTATCATATCGCGAAACGTTTAATGTTTTCGCAAATATAATAATTAATTATTGATTTGCAATAAAAAATTAAAAAATTTTGCACACAAAAAAGAACTCTGGACAGAGAACGGCATTTATATAAAATGGTGAGAATATTAAAAAAACACGTTATGAAAATTTTTTATTAAATTTTTAAAAACAGCGATTTATAAGCAAAAAGCGGCCGTTCTGTGACAATTTGCAATTTCATATAAAAAAATCTTAAGAATTAAATAAAAAACAATGATTTCATTAAAAGAGAGAAATAAAAAGCCTCCTGGAAATACTTGCAATTGTGAAAAATTATTCCGACCTTGCACACGATTGGCACCTTTCGGTGGGTTCCGACTGGCGCCGGTCACTATGAAAAAACTTATTTATATCGAAACACAGGTATATTTGTTTAACTAATCTTTAACGGCTTATGAGAAAATTTAAGCTTCTTTTAGCATCTGCGGCACTGCTGCTTGCGTGCGCGATGGGCTATGCCCAGGACATCAACGTGAGCGGTACCGTTACAGATGTCAACGGTGAGCCGGTCCCCGCAGCAGGTGTGATCGTCACCGGAACCACCAACGGTGTCATTACGGACATTGACGGACGATTCTCCATCAAGGCTCCCTCCACCGGTTCTCTTACCTTCACCGCACTCGGCTACACCGACCTCATCGTTCCCATCAACGGCAAGTCGGTCCTGAACGTGGTCCTGGAAGAGAATGCTGAACTCCTGGACGAAACCATCGTTATCGGTTACGGTACGTCCACCAAGAGCTCCTTCACCGGTTCTGCGTCGATGGTCAAGGAAGACGTGATCGAAAAGAAGATCTCCTCCAACGTGACCAACGCCCTTGCCGGTACGACTCCCGGTGTGCAGGTGTTCTCGTCCTCGGGCGACCCCGCTTCCGGCGGCTCCAACACCATCCGTATCCGTGGTTATGGCTCCATGCAGGCCAGCCAGGCCCCGCTCATCATCCTCGATGGCGCTCCCTACGACGGCTCGATGTCCGACATCAACCCCCAGGACGTTGAATCCATGTCAGTCCTGAAGGACGCATCCGCAGCGGCCATCTATGGTAACCGCGGTGCAAACGGTGTCATCCTCATCACCACTAAGAAGGGTAATGTAGGCGAGGCACGCGTCAAGTTCGATGCAAGGTTCGGCCGCAACGACCGCCTCATCCCCAACTACGACGTCATTTCCGACCCCGGACAGTACTACGAAACCTGGTACAAGAAACTGTACAACAAATACTACTATGCCGGCCATACCGAGGCTGAAGCCTATGCAATGGCAGACGCGGCCCTCTACGACCGCAACAACGGTGGTATCGGTTACCAGGTGTTCACCCTTCCCGAAGGCGAAAAGCTCATCGGTACCAACTTCCGCCTGAACCCCAACGCAAAGCTCGGCTACAGCGACGGTGAGTACTACTATCTCCCCGACGACTGGTACAACGAGGTGTTCCACACCGGCTATCGCCAGGAATACAACGTTTCCGCCAGCGGCGCCACCAGCAGGTTCAACTACTATGCAAGTGCAGGTTACCTGCAGGACGGCGGTATCATCAACAACTCCGACTACAAGCGCTACACCGGCCGTATCAACGCCGAGTATCAGGCCAAGGACTGGATCAAGCTCGTCACTACCATGGGCTTCTCCCACAGCAAGTCGCAGTCCGTCAACGGCGGCGGCTCCTGGGGTTCCTCCGGCAACCTGTTCTACCTCGTCAACACCATCGCTCCCGTATATCCTCTGTATGTACGTAAGCTCGATGAGAACGGCCAGCCTTACATCTACACCATCAACGGCCGTACCCAGTACGACTCCAACCAGACCAACCAGCAGCGCGCCAGCACCGTGGGTAACGCAGTCCGCGACAACGAGTTCGACTCCGCCCTCAACCTGGCCGACGTGCTCACCGGCAAGTGGGGCGTAGTCCTCACTCCCATCAAGGGCCTCAGCCTTACCGCTAACCTCAGCCTTACCGACGACAACACCCGTTACAACAGCCTCGCGAGCATCTTCGGCTCCGGTGCTTCCATCGACGGCGAGGCATATGTCCGGCACACCAGGTTCTTCTCCATCAACAGGCAGTTCCTCGCCGAGTACAAGAACTCCTTCGCAGGTGTCCACAACATCGACGTCCTCGCCGGTTATGAAGACTACAACTACACCAGCCAGAACCTCAACGCCTACAACTTCCACCTGTTCAACCCGTTCGTGGGCGAACTCAACAACGCCGACGATACGCCCACCTCTTCTTCCCAGATGAGGTCGTACACCGACAAGTACGCTACCAAGGGCTTCCTCGGCCGTGTCCAGTACGACTACGACGGCAGGTATTTCGCCAACGCTTCGTTCCGTCGCGACGCTTCTTCGCGCTTCGCTCCCGGTCACCAGTGG
>JAFZLP010000140.1 GCA_017551405.1 Bacteroidales bacterium | reverse complement strand
GCGCCGTCAATGAGGTGGAAGTGGAGCTGTTCCTGGATTTCAGCGCCCTGCGCTACGTAACCATAGTCGAAAACCGCGACAGGAAACAGATTGAAAGGCTTGAAGGAGGGGCCGAAGAGCAATGAGGTCCCGTTTCTGGCTTGTATACGTGCTGCTTGCAATTCTGCAGATCCTGCTGGGGAACTTCCTCAACCTGGGGCAGTACATCATCATCTGCATACTGCCGCTGCTGGTGTTCAGCCTGCCAATGGGCATGAGCGGCGCCGGCGTGATGCTCGTGACGTTCGCCACCGGCTTCGCCGTCGACTTCCTGACCCACGGCGTGCTGGGGCTGAGCGTGGTCGCCCTCCTTCCGCTGGCCTTCCTGCGCAGGCAGCTGTTCTCGCTCGTGTTCGGCAGCGAAGTCCTCGCACGCGGCGAAAAGATCAGCGTGCAGAAACAGGGCATGCCCAAGATTGCCCTGGCCATCATCCTTTTCACCGCAATATTCTTCGCGATCTACGTGTGGGTGGATGCCGCCGGCACGCGTTCCTTTGGTTTCAACACCCTCCGATGGCTGCTCTCCACCCTGTGCACGAGCCTGGTGGAGATACCCGTTGCAGGGCTGCTTTCAGGCGAGGAGGGCGTGAAATGGAAGTAAACAACCGTTCCAGGATACTCATCATCGGGCTGTGGGCGGTCATCGCCATCCTGCTGGGGCGCATCTTCTTCATCCAGATAATAGACAGCAGCTACAAGCGCGACGCCACCAACAACTCCATGGTCTACGAGACGGTGTACGCCCCGCGCGGCATCATCTACGACCGCAACGGCCTGGAACTGGTGGGCAACAAGGTGTCGTACGACATCCTGGTCACCCCGCGCGAAGTCAGGGCCTTCGACACGCTGGCTCTGGCGGATGCGCTGGGCGTGGACACGTCCTTCGTGAACGAGCGCATGGCCTATTACAAGAAGTACCGTTCCCGCATCGGATACCAGACGCTTACTTTCGTAAAGCAGCTTTCGGTCGAGCAGTACCTGAAGTTCGCGGAAATGCAGTATGAATACCCCGGTTTCCGCGGGCAGGTGAGAAGCGTGCGCGAGTACCCGTTCAACGCCGGCGGCAACCTGCTGGGCTACGTGAACGAGGTGGATGCGTCCGATATCGAAAAGGAGCCGGACGTCTACAGGAGCGGCGACTACATAGGCAAGACCGGCCTCGAAGCCGCCCGCGAAAAGGACCTGCGAGGCTCCAAGGGCTACCACATCTTCCTGCGGGACTCCCGCAACCGCAGGCAGAACTCCTATGCCGACGGCGAGTACGACAAGCCGGCGGTCCCCGGCAAGAACATCACCACCACCATCGACGCCCCCCTGCAGCAGTACGGGCAGGAACTGATGACGGGCAAGAAAGGCTCCCTCATAGCCATCGAGCCCTCTTCCGGGGAGATCCTGGCCATGGTGTCCAGCCCCGGCATAGACGTGGACGTGCTTTCCGACATCCGCAGCCACTACGGCAAGCTGGTAATGGATCCCAACAAGCCCATGTTCAACCGCACCGTCCAGGCCTCGTATCCCCCGGGTTCGGTGTTCAAACTCATAAACGGCCTCATCGGCCTGCAGGAAGGGGTGCTGGAGCCGTACTACGAGTATCCCTGCAGCCAGGGCTATTACTACACCACCAACCGCAAGCTGGGCTGCCACAACCACCGCTCCCCCATCAATCTTACCGAAGCGGTGATGATGAGCTGCAACGCCTACTTCTGCTACGTGCTCCGCAACCTGCTGGAAAACAAGAAATACGCTTCGGTGGGCGAGGCCTTCGACAGATGGCGCGAATACGTGCTGAGTTTCGGTTTCGGGGAAAAGCTGGGCAGCGACTTCCCGGCCGAACTCGGCGGCAACATCCCCACCTCGAAGTTCTACGACAAATACTACGGCAAGGGGCGCTGGCGCTTCAGCAACGTGGTTTCGCTCTCCATAGGCCAGGGCGAAATAGGCGCCACCCCGCTGCAGATAGCCAACCTGGCCGCCATCGTGGCCAACCGCGGCTGGTACAAGATCCCCCACATCGTAAGGGATTCGACCCAAACGGAATACAGCGAAAAGCACTACACCCTCGTGGACACTTCCCAGTTCTCCAAGGTCATCCCGGGCATGTGGCTGGCCGTGAACGGAGGATGGGGGAACGGCGGCACCGCCAGCATGGCGAGCGTGCCGGGGCTGGACATCTGCGGAAAGACGGGCACCGCGCAGAACCCGCACGGGGCCGACAACTCCGTCTTCATCTGCTTCGCACCCAAGGACGACCCGAAGATCGCGGTGGTCGGCTACATAGAGGGCGCCGGCTGGGGAGGATCCTACGCCTGCCCCATCGCCTCGCTCCTGGTGGAAAAATATCTCACAGGCCAAGTCTCCCGGCCCGAACTGGAAGATAGGATGATTCAAACGCACTTCATAGATGTCCCGGCAAATTGACAGAGGCCTGAAGAACACCGTGGACTGGCGGCTGGTCATATACTACCTGCTGCTGGTGTTAATCGGCTGGATAAATATCTATGCGTCAATCCATTCCAGTGAACCGTCGAGTATCTTCGACTGGAGCTGCAGGAGCGGAAAGCAGTTCGTGTGGATACTGTCGGGTTTCGCGATCGCAGCCGGGATACTGTTTGCGCTGAGCCCGCGGCTGTGGGAAGTCATTTCCGGCCCGGCCTACTTCTTCGTGGTGATGCTGTTGGTGGCGGTCATCTTCGTCGGGGCGGAAGTCAAGGGCTCGCATTCATGGTTCCGGTTCGGAGCCGTCAGCTTCCAGCCTGCCGAGATCTCCAAAATCACTACATCGCTGGTGCTGGCCACCTACATGGGGAAGGCGGCGTTCAGCATCTACAACAGGCGCGACTTCTTCAGGGTAGCCCTCATGATAGGAGTCCCGATGCTGGCCATAGTGGCCGAAAGCGAAACGGGTTCCGCGCTGGTTTACGTGGGCTTCCTCTTCCCGCTGTTCCGGGAGGGGCTTTCGGGCTGGTTCCTGATAATCATACTGATTGCAGTCCTGCTCTTCATCCTCACCCTGAAAACCTCGGTATGGATATCCCTCGCCACGGTGGTGGTAGGTGCGCTGGCAGGGCTGTGGGCCATCCTGAAGTCGTTCCGCCCGCTTTCGCGCGAAAGGCGCCGGGCCCTGTGGCTGATGGTGGCTGGAGTGGCCGCGGCGGTGATGCTGATATTCAGCACCAGGGTGGTTTTCGACAACGTGCTGGCAGACCACCAGCGCAAGCGCATCGAGGTGCTCCTGGGAATGAAGGAAGACCCGGCCGGAGTGGGGTACAACGTCCGCCAGAGCATGATTGCGATAGGATCCGGCGGCTTCTGGGGCAAGGGCTTTCTGCAGGGCACACAGACCACCTACGGCTTCGTGCCCGAGCAGAGCACCGACTTCATCTTCTGCACCATAGGCGAGGAATGGGGTTTCTTCGGATGCCTGCTGGTAATAGTGCTCTACGGCCTGCTCATCACCAGGATAATCAAGGATTCCGAAAGGAGCAGGGAGGCATTCACCCGAATCTACGGCTACTGTCTGGCCTCGTGCCTGTTCATGCATCTGTTCATCAATATCGGCATGACTATAGGGCTCATGCCGGTTATCGGCATCCCGCTGCCTTTCATCAGTTACGGCGGATCGTCTCTGTGGGCGTTCACGGCCATGCTCTTCATCTTCATCTCCCTGGACAGGCAGGAAAAGAAGTATTTCTAAAATAATTGCTACCTTTGCCTACTGTACAAAACTAGACCAAAGACCTCTCGAACTGATATGGAAAAGCACAGAGTTGTCATTACCGGGCTGGGAATCATCTCCCCCCTCGGAAACGACGTTCCCACTTTCTGGGACAACCTCAAAAACGGCATCTGCGGCATCGATACCATCACTGAATACGACACCAGCATGCTGCCTGTCCACATTGCAGGCAAGGTAAGGGACTTCGACCCGCTCCAGTATGGCATGGACAAGGCGTTCGTGCGCAAGCAGGGCATGTTCACCCAGTACGGCGTCGCGGCCGCCTATCAGGCCATGCACGATTCCGGCCTGCTCAGCCAGGGAGAGAACGCCAATATCGACCCTGCCAGGCTCGGAGTGTACGTCGGTTCCGGAATTGGCGGTTTCGAAATCATGCAGCGCGAGATAACCAAGATGGTGGAAGACCCGAGCGGACAGTGGATTTCCCCGATGTTCATCCCGTCGATGATAGGCAACATCGCCGCGGGGCACATCGCCATCAACAACTTCGCCCAGGGTCCCTGCCTCGATATAGTCACGGCCTGCGCTACCTCTTCGCACGCCCTTGGCGAGGCCTACAGGGCAATCGCCGGAGGCTATGCCGACGCCATCATCACCGGAGGCTGCGAATATGCCACCATTCCCGTCGGGATTGCCGGTTTCGTCAACGCCAAGGCCCTTTCCCGTGCAGAGGATCCGAAGTACGCATCCCTGCCGTTCAACGCCAACAGGGCAGGATTCGTCATGGCAGACGGCGGCGCAGTGCTCATTTTCGAGTCGCTCGAGCACGCGCTTGAGCGCGGCGCGAAGATCTACGGCGAAATAGTGGGCTACGGCAACACCTGCGACGCCTATCACTCCACTGCACCGAGGCCGGAAGGCACCACCCAGGCCCGCTGCATCCGAGCGGCCCTCGACGAGGCCGGATACGATCCCGAAAAGGACTGCCTCTATATCAATGCGCACGGCACCGGCACCCGCCTCAACGACGTGTCCGAGACGCTGGCATACAAGCTCGCCCTCGGCGAGAACGCCTACAAGGCCCACATCACCTCTATCAAGAGCATGACCGGCCACATGTTCGGCGCCGCCGGCGCGGCCGAGGCCATCGCAACCCTGCTTTCCCTGGGCGAAGGCATCGTCACCCCGACCATCAACCTGGATACGCCCGACCCCGAGTGCGACCTCGACTACACCCCCAACAAGGCCGTCAAGGCTCCGCTCACCCTCGGTATTTCCGATTCCCTCGGCTTCGGCGGACACAACGCCTGCCTGGCCTTCAGACAATTCAAACAGTAAGCTGAAATGGATCTCCTCAAAGGAAAAGTCGCGCTCATCACCGGCGCATCAAGGGGCATCGGTAAGGCCATAGCCCTCAAATTCGCTTCCGAAGGTGCGGATATCGCCTTCACGGATCTCAAGATAATTCCCGAAACCGTAACCGAACTCGAGGCGCTCGGCGTCAAGGTCAAGGCCTACGAGAGCAACGCGGCCGACTTCGCCGCCACGGAAACGGTTGTAAACCAGATAGTTGAAGATTTCGGCAGGATAGACATCCTGGTGAACAACGCCGGCATCACCAAAGACGGCCTCATGCTCCGCATGACCGAGCAGCAGTGGGACGCCGTGCTCACCGTCAACCTCAAATCCGCATTCAACTACATCCATGCGGTCACCCCGATTATGATGCGCCAGCGCGGAGGTTCCATCATCGGCATGTCCTCCGTCGTGGGAGTGCACGGCAACGCCGGGCAGTGCAATTACGCCTCCAGCAAGGCCGGCATGATCGCCCTCCACAAGAGCATCGCCCAGGAAATGGGGCCGAAGGGAATACGCGCGAACTGCATCGCCCCCGGCTTCATCATCACCGACATGACCGCCGCCCTTTCCGAAGAAATGCGCAAGGAGTGGGAGAAGCGCATTCCGCTGCGCCGCGGCGGCACCCCCGAAGACATTGCGGGTGTGGCCCTCTTCCTCGCAAGCGACCTCTCCGCTTATGTGAGCGGCCAGGTCATTCCCGTGGACGGGGCAATGATTTGTTAAAATCAGGTATTTAAGCCTTATCGGCAGCCATTGCGGCTTCCACCTCGTCGGGCGAGGCGGGCAGGCGCGTGCCTCCCGTGCGGCGTGCGCCGTCTTCGGTGACCAGCACGTCGTCCTCGAGCCGGATGCCGCCGAAGTCGAGGTAGCCCTCTTCGAGCTTGGAGTAGTTCACGTGGCCCTTGTCGGTGCCGTTCTTCTTCCACAGCGCGATGAGGTCGGGAATGAAGTAGATGCCGGGTTCGTCTGTGATGACATTGCCGGGCTGCAGGCGGCGGGCCATCCTGAGGCTGCCGATGCCGAGCTGACGGATGCGCTTCTGGTCGTCGTCGTATCCCACGAGATCCTCGCCCAGGTCTTCCATGTCATGCACGTCCAGGCCCATGTTGTGGCCGAGGCCGTGAGGCATGAACAGGCCGGCTATGCCCAGCTCCATCATATCGTCGAGGTCGCCCTTCACGAGGCCGAGCTCCTTCAGGTTTTCGAGCATGTGGCGGCATGAGGCCAGGTGCACGTCGCGGTAGGCCACTCCGGGTTTGATGAGGCTGAAGGCCAGTTCGTGGCACTCGTAGACCGTCTGGTAGATATCCCTCTGCTTCGCAGTATACTTGCCTGAAGTGGGATAGGTGCGGGTGAAGTCGGAGGCGTAATGCGAATTGCTCTCGGCACCGGCGTCCACGACCATCAGCTTGCCGGGCACGATGGGGAAGTCATGCCCGTGGTTATGGAACACCTCGCCGTGCTGGGTAAGGATGGTGGCAAAGGAGATTCCCCAGCCTTCCGCCAGGGTCACGCCCTCCATTTCACCCACTATTTCCTGCTCAATGCGGCCGGGTCGTATGCCCTTCCTGGCCACGGTGTGCATCTTCTGGCCGAGCACGCCGGCGGCGTCGATTTCCACGATCTCCTCGGGCTGCTTGACGAGGCGCATCTTGATGATGGCCCTGATGAGGGCCTCAGAGGGCTTGTCTATGCCGAGGCTCTGCAGCTTGAGGGTATTGTAGTAGCGGCTGGGCGGGATGGTATGGACGGGACGGCCTTTCACGATTGCGGCGCTCACCACCAGGTCGAGCTTGGAATACGGGGCCGAAGCGGCGACTCCGATTTCGGCGGCGCGGCTGGCCACGGAAGGCTGCGGGCCCATCCAGATGATGTCATCTATGCTGACGTCGTCGGCGTACAGGGTTTCCTCGCCGGTCTCGAGGTCGATGGTAGCGGCGAAACGGGGTTCGTCTATTCCGAAATAATACAGCCAGGTGCTGTCCTGACGGAATTTATAGCAGTTGTCTTTATACTGGGCAGGGGCTTCTGCGTTGCCGATGAAGACGGCGATGCCCTTCTGGCCTTTCAGCAGCTCGGCGAGCTGCTTTCTGCGTGCGGCATAAATGGCTTTGGAAAACATAGTGATTATTAATTTCTGCTTACAAATTTAGCAAAATTAAACGTTTACTTTTTTTGACAAACGGATTTTGTTTCGGATTTTCGCCCCAATGGACCGGAGACTGATGGGAATAAGCGTGGCGGAGGCGTTGAGGGTGGTGGCCGACATCGCCATGCCCCGCACCTGCGTGGTGTGCGGGCGCAAACTCCTGCTGCGCGAGCGGCATATCTGCACCGAATGCGAAATCGGCCTGCCCCTTACCTATTTCTCCAGGCAGCGCGACAACCCCATGGCCATGGCCTTCAACTCAATGATACAAAGTGAGATAGACTCCGCCGGCGAGGACGCCTCCTATGAGCCTTTCAGCTACGCCGGCAGCCTGCTGTTCTATTCCGGAAGCTCCCCTTACAAGAACATCCCACGGCGCCTCAAATACGGCCGCGATTTTTCCGAAGGGAGGCATTTTGCGGCCATGCTGGGTAGGGAACTGGCGGCTTCGCCCCTGTTTGCCGACGTGGACGCGGTAGTCCCGGTTCCGCTGCACCGGGCGCGGAAATGGCGGCGCGGTTACAATCAGGCGGAGGTCATCGCAAGGGCAGTGGCTAAGGAACTGGGAGTTCCGGTGAACACTTCCCTGCTCCGGCGAGTGCGCAAGACCAAAACCCAGACCAGGCTGCACCGAAGCCAGCGCTACGCCAACGTGAAATCGGCCTTCATGGCCGACTGCAGCCCCCTCGGGGCCTGCCGGCATCTGCTGCTCATAGATGACGTGTTCACTACAGGCGCCACCCTCTGCGCATGCGAAAGGGCCCTGAGGGCCGCGCTGTGCAAACGCTTCGGGCGGGAAGAAGGCTGCCGGATCAGGATATCCGCCGCCACCCTGTCGTTTGTAGGGAGACCGTGATTCAGGCGGTAATCAGCTGGTAAGCAAGGCGTTCCGCACCGGTCTCGAGATAGATTATGCCGCAGTACCGGAAGCCGTGCTTGAGAAAGTTGTGCTGCATGATGTGGTTGTCGCGGTGGGTGTCAACCTTGAGGTTACTGCAGCGGGAGGTGGCGAAGGCCATCACCGCATCGAACACCCCGTGGGTTTCAGGGGCGGACGCAAGGCGGTGAATGACGGCATAGGGGCTGTCAGCATCGATCCAGGCGCCCTCGTAAATGGTGTTATATGTGGGTTCGATTCCCTCGATGTAGGCGAAATAGGCGAGCGGCTCCCCGCCCTCGTCGGGCACTACCACGAACCCGTGGCCCAGGCGAATGTCCTCCTCTATAAGCTCGCGCGACGGATAGCCGTCGGTCCACTGCTGCATGTTCCCGCTGGACCGCATGATTCCGCGGGCCTTGACCACAAGGTCCATTATGACATCCATGTCTTTTATTGTTGCGGGCCGGGTCTTCATAACGCTCCAGGTTTTTCAAATATATCACTTTTGAGCGGAATAATTTTATATTTTTGTAGAAAATACTCCAGCAATGAGAAAGATATTGTTCATATCAGCCGTCCTGCTTGCCGCAGCAGCCTGCTCCGGTAACAAGGCGGCAACCGGGGTTCCGGAGAGAGTCAAACCTTCAAAGAATGTCATTCTCATGGTTTCCGACGGCACTTCCATCGGCCTGTTTTCCACGGCCCGCTGGTACAAGCGCTACATGACCGGAGACCTCGAGCTGCCGCTCGCCCTGGATCCTCTCTTCTGCGGTCTCGTGCAGAGCCGCCTGTCGGACGCCATCATCCCCGACTCGGCGCCCGCCATGTCCGGCTTCACCACCGGCGTACCTCAGCGGCAGGGCAATATCTCCATTTATCCCGAGCCCCATCCAGGCCAGGACGTGGTTCCGGTAGATGCCGACAGGGCACTTCAGCCCGCGGCCACGGTGCTCGAAGCCGCCAGAGTCCTGAAGAAAAAGGCCACCGGCGTGGTGTCCACAGTAGTGTTCCCGCATGCCACACCGGCAGCTACCGCGGCCCACGGGGCACGGAGGAACCGCTATCACGACCTCGGCAGGCAGATGGCCAACCAGAACCTTGACGTGATGTTCGGAGGCGGCAACAACATCCTCGACGACGACATGCGCGAGGCCATCCGCGAAAGCGGGGCCACCCTCCTGGAAAATGACGTGGAAGGCTTCCGCGCCTTCGACGGCGACAAACTCTGGGCCGTGTTCAACGAAGACTACATGGAGTTCGAAATCGACCGCGACGATTCCACCGAGCCCTCCCTCAGCGAGATGACCGCCAAGGCCATCGACATCCTCAGCAAAGACCCGGACGGCTTCTTCCTCATGGTCGAAGGCAGCAAGGTGGACTACGGCGCCCACTCGAAAGACCCCGTGGAGGCCATTACCGAGTTCATCGAGTTCGACAACGCTGTCAGGAAGGCGGTTGAATTCGCCGAAAAGGACGGCAATACCACCGTGGTGGTGGTAGCCGACCACGGCAATTCCGGCATCACTCTAGGCGATGCCAATTACCGCCATTATTCTTCCAAGGGGGTCGATTCCATGTTCGTCGGCATCAAAGACTGCCGCATTTCGTCCGCCAAGATGACCAAAACCCTGCAGAACTGCCGCGAGGATGAAATCCCCGCCATCTTCAGGGAAAAGGCCGGAATGGACCTCAAGCCCGCGGAGCTTGCCGCCGTCAAGTCGTGCATGACCCGCACCGAGGGCAACTACATGGAGGTATCGAATTCCTGGAATCTCCAGAACGTAATCTGCGGCATCTTTACCAGCCGCACCCACATCGGCTTCACCAGCGGCAACCACACCGGCGAGGACGTCTATCTTGCAGTCTACAACCCCAGGGGCGAAAGGCCCTCGGGCATCATCACCAACACCGAGCTCAACGACTACATCTGCAAAGAGCTGGGATTCCCCTCCCGCCAGGTGCTGGTAGAGCTTTCCGACAAGCTGTACGCCTCGCACCTGCAGGTGTTCGACGGCTGCGAGCTCGAGGTCGTCCCGGGAGATGACTATCCCACTCTCTTCGTCCGCAAGGACGGCCGTCAGCTCCGCATACCTGCCTATCATTCAGAGTGTTACTTCTCTGAAACCGAAGGCGAAGAGCGCATCGTCCACACCCTCTGCCCCGTCGTGTACATGCAGGAAAACGGCCAGTTCTATCTGGACACATCCCTCGCAGAACTGTTCAAATAACAAACATATTTAATAGCATAAAATCATGAAAGACCTTAAAGGAACAAAGACCGAGAAGAACCTGCAGGAAGCTTTTGCAGGCGAGTCCCAGGCACGCAACAAGTACACCTATTTCGCATCCAAGGCAAAGAAGGAAGGCTACGAGCAGATAGCCGCCATCTTCCTCGAGACCGCAGAGAACGAAAAAGAGCATGCAAAGCTCTGGTTCAAGTACCTTTGCGGCGGCGAAATTCCCGACACCCCGGCCAACCTCAAGGCTGCCGCCGACGGCGAGAACTTCGAGTGGACCGACATGTACGACCGCATGGCCAAGGAGGCCGATGAAGAAGGCTTCAAGGAAATCGCCGCCAAGTTCCGCATGGTGGGCGCAATCGAGAAGCACCACGAGGAGCGCTACCGCAAGCTCGCCGAGAACATCAAGGACGGCGTAGTGTTCTCACGCGACGGTGACCGCATCTGGATATGCCGCAACTGCGGACACATCGTGATCGGCCCCAAGGCCCCCGAAATGTGCCCGTGCTGCAACCACCCGAAGAGCTACTTCGAGCTGCGCGCAGAGAACTATTAGTTTACGGCCAGCACCACGACCGAAGCGGCGGGAAGCTCCACTGTGAGTTTCCTGCCGTTCTTCTTGATGCCGGTGAATTCCGCGGGTGCGACCTTGCGGGCGTCGGCGCCGAAGTCGTTGAAATCCCGCACGTCCCCGGAAGTGAGGATCTCGCCGGTGGCCGCACCGGGAACGAACCCGTCGAACTCCAGTTCAACAGTCTGCCCCTTCGCCAGGTCGGTGTTGGCCAGGGAGATATTATAAACCCCTGATTCCGAACGCGATACACTGACGCTCACGCCGGGGTAAGGCCTTCCGTCGGGAGCGGTTTTAAGGGCCGCCCCCACCTCGCACGGCACAAAACGGGCGTTCTGGTGCACGTTGTACATGCGGAACACATGATAGGTGGGAGTGAGCACTATTTCGGAGTCGCGGGTCAGGATCATGGCCTGCAGCACGTTCACCATCTGGGCGATGTTGGCCATTTTAAGACGCCCTGTATGGGCGTTGAAGATATTGAGCGACAGAGCCGCCATGATGGCGTCGCGCATGGTGTTCTGCTGGTACAGATGCCCGGGATTGGTGCCGGGTTCGACCTCCCACCAGGTGCCCCACTCGTCCAGCAGCAGATCCACCTTGCCGTCCGGGTCGAACTCGTCCATGATGGCCTCGTGCCTGCGGAGCACATCGTCCACCTCAACCGCCTTTCCGAGCAGGTTATAATACTCGGCATC
>JAFZLP010000139.1 GCA_017551405.1 Bacteroidales bacterium | reverse complement strand
TGAGGATGACCTGCTCGCGGGAAGTGACGTTGAAGGCCACGCAGGTGTCGCTGCGGAGGCCGAGCTCCTTATAGGTCTCTAC
This sequence comes from Bacteroidales bacterium, assembly GCA_017551405.1. Taxonomy (GTDB): domain Bacteria; phylum Bacteroidota; class Bacteroidia; order Bacteroidales; family UBA932; genus Cryptobacteroides. The sequence continues at coordinate 4,751 of JAFZLP010000139.1, read as the reverse complement.
CTGTGCCTTGGACGCGCAGTAGACCACGAAGTCGGGCTCCTGGTCGAATTCCTTCTGGTTCTTGGGACGGATGAACATGTTGGTGACGAAGTGGGCCTGCCATGCGACCTCCATGATGAAGCGGACCTTCATGCGGGTGTCGGCGTGGGTGCCGCAGAAACCGTCGACCACGAAGAGGCGCTTGCCGCTGAGCTGCTTCTGGGCGAGCTTCTTCACCACTTTCCAGGTGGCTACCGACATCTTGTGGTTGTCGTTCGGATAAGCTTCGGTGGTCCACCAGATTTCGCCGGGACGGCCTTCCTTGGTGGTTTTGTCGTAAACTATGTATTTGTCTTTGGGAGAACGGCCGGTGTAGATGCCGGTCATGACGTTGATGGCTCCGAGTTCGGTTACCTGGCCTTTGTCGAAACCTTCCAGGCCGGGCTTGGTCTCCTCGTTGTAGAGGACTTCGTAGGTGGGGTTGTAGAGAACTTCCCTGACCCCGGTGATGCCATATTTGGCAAGTACTTTTTTGTCCATGGTATTACGTTGATTTTGACTGATAATTCGGATGTTTATATCAAATGCAAAGTTAATATTTTTTTTGGCATCTCAATGCGGAATTGAGTATCTTTGCGAGGTATGGACAGCGCACTGGGAATATTGCACCGCTACTGGGGTTACGACTCGTTCCGTCCCATGCAGGAAGAGATCATTTCTGCGGCGCTGGAGGGGCGCGACGTACTTGCGATTCTGCCCACCGGCGGCGGGAAGAGCGTCTGTTTCCAGGTCCCGGCCCTCATGAAGGAGGGCACCGCGCTCGTGGTCACTCCGCTGGTCGCCCTCATGAAAGACCAGGTGCAGGGGCTGGAAAAACGCGGCATCAAGGCCATAGCAGTGCATGCGGGCATGTCGCGCCATCAGGTGGACCTGGCCCTGAACAACGCCGCCTACGGAGGCTGCAAGTTCCTGTACGTGTCTCCCGAAAGGCTCTCCACCCAGCTCTTCCAGAGTTATCTGGAGGTGCTGGATATCAATTACATAGTGGTGGACGAGGCACACTGCATCTCCCAGTGGGGATATGACTTCAGGCCCGACTACCTGCAGACCGGCGCCATCCGCGACAGGGTGGACGCCCCGGTGATTGCCCTTACCGCCACCGCCACTCCCGAGGTGGCGGAGGATATCATGGACAGGCTCAGTTTCCGCGAAAGGCTCCTGCTCAAGAGCGGCTTCGAAAGGCCGAACCTGAGCTACATAGTCCGGGAGGCGGAAGACAAGAGGGGGCAGCTGCTGGACATCTGCCGCGGCGTGCCGGGTTCCGGAATAGTGTATATGCGCAGCCGCCAGCGCTGCGAGGAAACGGCCGCTTTCCTGCAGGGGGAGGGCATCTCCTCGTCGTTCTACCATGCCGGGCTCGATTCCGCGGCCCGTGCCGAACGCCAGGCTGCCTGGAAGGAGGGCGGCATCCGCGTCATGATCTGCACCAATGCCTTCGGCATGGGGATAGACAAGCCGGATGTCCGTTTCGTGGTGCACTGCGACGTTCCGGAGAGCCCCGAGGCGTATTTCCAGGAGGCCGGAAGGGCTGGCCGCGACGGCCTGCGCTCCTATGCCGTGCTGCTGTGGAGCGCTGCCGATGTGCGGAGGCTGCACCAGCTGCAGACAGTCTCCTTCCCGGGCCTCGACTACATCGAAGACATCTACCAGAAACTCCACGTCTTCTTCCAGATTCCGTACGATCAGGGCCGGATGCGGCAGCTGGAGTTTTCGCTGGAAGATTTCTGCAAGGCCTACGGCCTGAGCCAGCCGCAGGCGTCGAGCGCGCTGAGGTACCTCGAGCGCTCGGGGCACATCAGTATCACCGAAGACGCAGACATCAGCGTGCAGGTGCGTATCATCCTGGACCGCAGCTCGTTATATGACGTGGAGCTGCCGGAAAAGGAGATGGTGGAGCTGCTGGAAAGGCTCATGAGGGGTTATGTGGGCGTGTTCGACCACCTGGTGGCAGTGAGGGATGAGCAGCTGGCTGGGGAGATGGGCATGGCGGTGCCGCGCTTCCACGAACTGCTGTACCGGCTTTCCCGGGAGCACGTGATACGCTATGTTCCCGGCGGGCATTCCGATGTGATAACCCTTCACCACGAACGGCTCATTCCCGGCAATCTGGACCTTAAACCTGCGGAATACGCACAGCTGAAGGAGATGTCGGCAAAGCGTTCCGAGGCCATGGTGCAATACGTTAAGGAGAGCGGCGAATGCCGTTCGCACTATCTGCTGCGCTATTTCGGTCAGGAAGAGAGCGCCGACTGCGGTACCTGCGACGTCTGCAGGGCGAAACGCCGCGACGACGACACCCGTGAAAAGCTGCGCGCTTTCATCGCCGGCAATCCCGGCGCAGGCGTTTCCGAGGTAAAAGCATTCATCTCCAATCCCGCCAATCATCTCTCCCCGAATGCCGCGGCCATCTACAGGGAGCTTCTGGACGGGGAATAATCATGCTTCGAGTACCAGCCCATCGTAGGCCGGGTGCACGTGGGGCGGCAGTTCCGCCTCGAAATCGGCGTGCCGGGGAAGCTGGTGCGACATGTGGGTGATGTAGGACTCCTCCGCCCCCACGCGCTCGAAGAAGGCCAGCGCCTCATCGAGCGAGAAGTGCGAGAAGTGCGGAGCCTTCTTGACACAGTTCACGGTGACGTATTTCAGCCCCTTCAGCTTATCGAATTCTTCGTCTTCCATGAGGTTGAAGTCGGTGATGTAGGCGATGTCGCCGAAACGGTAGCCCAGCACCGACTGGTCCTTGGTCTTGTGATGCCAGCCCTGGATGGGAACCACGGTGACGGAGGGAACCTTCGCGGGGCCTTCGGCTCCCGTATAGCGGTATCCTACGCCGCTGATCCACACCAGCTCCCTCTCTCCGGCGTTGGACTGCACCTCGAAGGGCTTCAGGCCGTCAATCAGGTGCATGTGCCATTCGGGGGAGCCGGGATACCGCGGCTCGGCGAAAGCGTAGCCGAAGGTATGCCTGAGGCTCTCCAGCACGTACTGCTCGCAGTAGATGTTGACCGGTTTGGCCTCGAAGAGGTTCAGGGCCCTCGTTTCGTCGAGCCCTCCGATATGGTCCATGTGATTGTGGGTGAGCAGGATTGCGTCGACGTGCCGGACGCCCGCCCGCAGCAGCTGCTGCCTGAAATCGGGCCCTGCGTCCACAACCAGGTTCAGGCCGCCCGTCTCCACGAGCACCGAGGCTCTCAGGCGCCGGTCGCGGGGGTCGGCCGAAGTGCAAACCGGGCAGGTGCAGCCTATCATCGGAACGCCCGAGGATGTTCCGGTACCCAGGAAAGTGAGTCTTGTCATCGCTTCAGCAGTTTGTCGACTGCGTGCTCGAGGCTGGTGGAAGGCTCTATGATGTTGTAGTCTTTCCAGAAATCGGGATCCGCAAAGAATGCCGCCTTCTCCGACAGGGCGTCGCGGTGGCGGAACTGCTCCTTGCGGACGATGGGAACGGCTTCGGGATACTTGTCGGTGACTATCAGCTCGTTGACTGAGGTATAGTTGGTGCTGAGGAGGCGTTTGCGCCAGTCGCAGGCGAAGCGGATGATGCTGCGGAAGTAGTTGAGGCGCCAGCGTGTCCCTTCAAGCCTGTAGTCTATCACTACGCTCATCTCCCTGGGATGGAACCTCAGGCCGACCGGCTTGCTCACCAGCACGCTGCGGGTGGCTTTCTGCTCGTCGCGGGTATCGAGGGAGAGCTCGATACGGGTGAAGGCGTGGCTCTCGGCGTCGATGAACAGGGTGCCGTAATAGAGGGGGTATTCCACCTGCGACGCAGGCGAAATCTTTACGGTGTAGTTCATCCTGTCATTGATCATCACGGGCGTGCCCATCTGCATGGCGTAGAGGTTGAGCTCCTCATTGGACAGGAGGATTTCAGGGTTCTTCACCACGTCGAAGTCGACCGCCTGCGAGGGACCTCCCAGGAACTTGACGCTGAGGGTGTCGCTCTTCCTCTGGCTGAGCAGGACGCGGCTCTTTTCCAGGGCGGAGGCGTCTTTGTATATTCCGTGAGAATACGAAGTCTTGAAAATCCTGGAAACGGCCTCGGAGACGTAGATGTAACGCTGCCTCTTCTGGATGGTTTCGCGGTAGAAGCATTTCAGGAGCTCGTCCTGGTCCATGTAGTTGTCCTGAATGCGTTCCATGGCATCACGGACCAGGGTGCGGGGTTCGCCGGCCACCACGACTGCCGGGGCGAGCCTGATTGCGTCCGGTTCCATGGCCACCTTTATGGCGGAGCCTGAAACCGGCAGGTTGACAGTCTTGTAGCCCAGAAGGGAGAAGTTCAGGTCGGTGATGGGAATGTCGGACTTGATGGTGAATTCGCCGTCGGCGTTGGTGACCGTGGTATAGTGCCTGCCGGGCACAACTACGTTCACGAACTGGAGGGAACTCCCGCTCTTTGCGTCTTTGACCTTGCCGCTGACGCTGTAGCGGAGCGAATCCTGCACCTGCTCCGGTGCGGACTCCTGTGCGTATGCTGCCTGTATGGGTAATGTAAATGCCGCCAGAAGGATGATGATCCTTCCCGCAAGGGTTTTTAAAGATGTTGACATAACAGCTGCAATATAGCTAAAATTATTGAATATCAAAAGGTCTAGATGGTCACGTCTTCTATGGTGTTCACCCTGGCCGGGTCGTAGGGCCTCGTGAGCCGGATATAGTTGCCGGTGTAGCCGCTCATGGTACCGCCTTTGTCGCGCGACTCCCAGAGC
>JAFZLP010000138.1 GCA_017551405.1 Bacteroidales bacterium | reverse complement strand
TATTGCCGCTCTTGGTGGCCCAGCCTATCTTGATGCCCTTGGCCGACACGTCGTTGGTCTCGCTGCCGGTGGTGGTGATGCTGAGGGTGCCGCCGCTGATGTAGCTGTCGGCGATATCCCCCTCGTAGTCCTCGCTGCCTGCGCTGATGCCCTTGCCTCCGGCGCCGGTGTTGGCTATGGTCACGCTGCCGCCCGTCATGCCGAAGTAATTGTCGGCCTTGATGCCGGCGGAACCCTTGTATTCGGCGTCTTCGGAGTCGTAAGCCACGCCTCCGCTCACGTTGACGGTGGTGACGCCGCCCTCTACAAGGACGTAGTCTTCGGAGGTGATGCCCTTCTTCATGGCTGCGGTGGTGGTGACGTCAAGGGTGCCGTCGGAGAGCTGCACGAAGTCTTTGCCCTTCAGGCCGTGGCCGGCGCCGCTGCCAGCGTCAACCGTGACGGTGGGGCTGGCCATCATGCGGATGTAGTCGTCGGACACGATGCCGGACTTCTCCTTCTTGTTGCTGGCGGTGACGGTGAGGGAGCCGCTGCCCGAGAAGATGAGCTGCCCTTCCGAGAAGAACACGCCCTTCATGTCCTCGTCGCCGGTGGTGGCGTACGCCGCGGAGTCGCTGTCGGCCAGCGTGTTGCTGCCCTCGACATATACAAAGGTGCGCTTGCCGCTCTGGTTGTTGATGGCTGCGCCGCTGCTGTTGGTGATGCTGACGCCGCTGAGCCAGAGGGCCTGCTTTTTCTTGCTGTAGAGCTTGAAGAAACCATCCGATGCCGTTCCCGTCAGCTTGTACACCACGTTCTCGGAACCGGTGTAGTTGACTGTGACCTGGTTGCCGCTGACGCTCACTTTCATTACGTCGGAAACGGCCGAATAGCCTGTAACTGAGGCCCCTCCGGAGGAGAAGCTGACCGTAACGAGGCGGGTGAATGCGGTATTGGAGATGTCGTCGTCGGAGGCAGTGTCTCCCGAAGAGGCGAAGGTGGTATTGACCGCGCCGTCGTCGGCCGAGCCGGTGTCGGTGACAGTTAGCTTGTAGCTTGCACTGCCCGCGAGATAGGCTTCGGTGGCTTCGGAAGTGGCGGAAATGGTGGTGGTGCCGGCCGCCAGGATGGTGAGTTTGCCATCCGCATCTATGGTGGCGACACTCGTGTCTGAAGAGCTGTAGGTGATGCTCAGCCCATGGGGATTGGTGAGAGTGGGGGCGGTGAACGAGGCAACTGCGGCCAGGCTCACCGAGCAGGAAGCGACGGACCAGGAGAGCCCTGCTTCCGCGGGAAGAACTACTTCTTCGGTGGTGTCATCGCCTCCGCCGGGAATGTCCTCGGGGGTGCAGCCAAACGGCAATAACAATAGCGCTGCACAAAGGAGTGTGACTGTCTTTTTCATATGCTTACGATTTTAGTACAGCATGAGCATAATTGAAAAATCGTGCCAAAACGAAACCCCGCGAAACAGGACAGTTTTTGTAACCGCACCTAATCGGGCCACCAGTTCAGTTCGTACTTGATGCTCACGCCCGTCGTAGCGTGACCCTCGTCGTATGTGAAATCGACAACATAAAGACGGGCCCAGCTTTCCTTCAACCCATTGAAGGAATCGTGGTTAAGGTGGACGACATAGCCGTAGCCGGGCACGGCGGCCACTATTTCCGTGAACGCGGCCGGAATACTCTTGATGCTCCCGAGGCCTTTCACTTTCGCTCCCTGTGAAAACTGAAGCTGGCCGAAGTTGGCAGCTTTCAAAGCTTTCATATCAGAAAAAACGAGAGCTCTCTGATTGAAATTGATGCTTTTCCCTATCGGAATCCAGGCTTCGACAGTGTTTTCCGGATCCTGGACGGATTCATCGTTCTTGCCGCACCCCGAAACGATGAACAGTGCAGCACACAGCGACAGGATAAAGAATTGTCTCATATTGCCGATACTCAAAATACTATTACTCACAAAGTTACAGATTATTCTCGAAAATGTAGCAAAAAGGTGGTAACTTACCACCATTTAAGCCTTTCATGTGTCCCGGGACTTTTGTACATTTGCCTTTAATAACTGCACTGAAATGAAAAAGACTCTTACCATACTTTTCTTTTTGCTGCTTGCGTTCACGGCAGGCGCGCAGGAGGGCAGCTGGACCGGGAAAATGGAGTTCCGGGGCTCAAAGCTGACCGTAGTGTTCCATCTGGACGGGGACGAGCCGGGCATGGACTGTCCCGACCAGGCGCTGATGGGGGTGCCTATTCAGGTCGAGCGGACGGCGACAGGCGGCATCAAAATCAAGATTCCGGTGCTGGGCGCGACCTACGAAGGCATGTGGATGCTCAAGCAGATCGCCGGCACGTTCATGCAGAACGGGGTTGCGATTCCGCTGACGCTCACGCCCGAGGCGCCGTTGAGGCGGCCTCAGAATCCCGTGCCTCCGTTCCCCTATGCGCAGGAAGAGGTAACCTTCGACAACGGCGATGCCCATCTGGCGGGAACGCTGGTGCTGCCGGAGGGCTGCACGCGTGCAACGCCGGTGCTTGTAATGGTAACCGGCAGCGGCCAGGAGAACCGCGATGAAGAGATCTACGAGCACCGCCCCTTTGCCGTCATTGCAGACGCCCTCGGCCGCGCGGGAATCGCCACCCTGCGCTACGACGACCGCGGTGTCGGCGGCTCCACCGGAGACGTGCTGAACGCGACCACCATCGACTTCAAGAACGACGCCCTCGCCGGAATGAGGCTGCTCAGGGAGCGTTTCGACAAGGTGGGGGTTCTCGGCCACAGCGAGGGCGGCACCATCGCCCTGATGCTGGCGGCGGAAGGGGAGGCCGATTTCATCGTGAGCCTGGCTGGAGTGGCGGTTTCCGGCATCGAAACGACTGTGCGGCAGGGCCGCACTGCCATGGAGAATGCCGGTTACGCGAAGGAAGACATCGACACTTACTGCAAGGCCATAGGCGAAGCCTGCGAGGTGCGGGTCCATGGCGGCAGGATGCCTTTTGCCGACGAGCTGGACCTTCCCGACGAGCTGAAACAGAATTACCTGGTGTTTCTCAGGCAGATACAGTCGCCTTGGATGATAACGTTCCTCGGCCTGGACATGAGGCCGCTCCTCGGGGGCATAGCCTGCCCGGTGCTTGCGCTCAACGGCACCAGGGACACCCAGGTCGATTGCGAGAGCAATCTGGGCGCGTTGCGCGAGGGCCTGCCGGCCAGCCCGAAGAACCACGTCGAGGCAATAGAAGGCGTCAACCACCTGTTCCAGCACTGCACGACCGGCTCGCTTTCGGAATACCGGAAGATCGAAGAGACCATCGCTCCGAAAGTGCTCGAAATGATAGTTGCGTGGATAAATGGCGGTTTTTCCGCCGAGGCTTTGGAACGGTGAGATTTTATAGTTAACTTTGCGGTTCGATGTCAAAAACTGTGAACCCGCCTTTACTGGACCACAAGACAATGCAGGACGCCCTCGGTGTTAAGGGCCTCTCCGGAAAGGTCCTCACCCGGCTGCTCTTCGGCGTGCTCGGGATGAGAAAGGCGAACCGTATCCATGCCAGCAAGGCCAGGCCCGACGGCCCCGCCTTCTCCGAAGAAGTCCTGGAAGACCTGGGCGTTTCTTACGAAATCCCCGAGGAGCAGCTGGCGCACATCCCCGCGGAGGGCGGTTTCATCTCGGTTTCCAACCATCATTTCGGCGCCATCGACGGCATGATCCTGAACTCTGTCATCGGTTCCCGCCGCTCCGACTATAAAATCCTCACGACATACTTCCTTTCCATGGTGGCCCACCTGAAAGACTGGTTCATTCCGGTGGACAACTTCGCCACGGGCGGGGCAAAGAGCGTTTCCGGCATCCGCACCGCGCTCGAGCACATCGACGGCGGGGGAGCGCTGGGCCTGTTCCCGGCAGGGGAGGTAGCCACCTGGCAGAAGAAGAAAGACCGCACCGCCGTGAGCGGCAAGCGCGTGGTGGAAGACAAGCCCTGGGCCGAAAACATGATGAAGCTGGTCCGCAACTCCGGCCTGCCGGTCATCCCCATCTACTTCGACGGCACCAATTCCAGGACTTTCCATGTGATGGGGCGCATCCATCCCATACTCCGCACTCTCCGCCTCGTGCGCGAGATGACCGGAGCCAAAGGGAAGAACGTGAAGGTTCGCATCGGCCAGGCCATTCCGGCCGCCCAGCTTGCGGAGTTGGACGACAAGGTCCTTGGCCAGTATCTTCGCAACCGCTGCTATGCCCTTGAGGCACAGTGTCTTGCAGATTTCACTGAGAAGCCGGAGCATGGGGTGCAGCAGGAGCTTATCGAGCCGGTCGACACCGGGCTCATCCGCAGCCAGATGGCTGCGCTGGACCACCGCATCCTCTTCGAGACAGGCGACTACCGTGCGTATCTGCTCGATGCGGCGGACGCCCCCGACGCCATGCGCGAGCTCTACCGGCTCCGCGAAAGGACTTTCCGCGCCGTGGGCGAGGGCACCGGCAAACCCATGGACACCGACCCCTACGACAACTTCTACCGCCACCTGGTTCTATGGAATGTCCCGAACGGCGAGATTACCGGTGCCTACCGCATAGGTTACGGTCCGGGCATTGTCGCCTCGCACGGCGGCGTTCCCGGCTTCTATACTTCCACCCTGCTGAATTTCGGCGCCAACGCGGAGCCGATCCTGGCCCATTCGGTGGAGCTGGGGCGCTCTTTCGTTAGGGAAGAATACCAGCGCGACGTGCTGCCCCTGAAACTGCTTCTGGCGGGCCTGTGCGTTGCAATCAGCAAGGATCCGGAAGTCAACTGCTGCGCCGGTCTGGTGACCATCAGCGCCTCGATTCCCGATTTCTACAAGAGCCTGCTCGTGCATTTCCTGGAGCGCGATTTCCATCTTGAGGACGCCTCCGGTTTCGCCATGTCCACACTGCCCTTCAAGCCCGGTTTCCTTAGGGTAAATCCGGATCAGCTGCTGCAGGTGGTTCCCAAAGGCGATATCGACGCGTTCGACAGGCTCCTGGGCTCGCTTTCAGACGGAAAATACAGGATTCCGGTGCTGTTCCGCAAGTATTTCAGCTGCGGGGCGCAGGCATCCTGCGTCAACGTGGATCCGGACTTCTCGGACTGCGTGGACGTCATGATCCTCCTGCGTCTGGCCGACTTCCCGCCTGCCAGCATCAAGTCCTTCGTCCGTTCCCTTCCGGAGGAAATCCAGAACAGTGTCCTCCGCCATTTCTACGGAACCGAAAACGTTTAGAACACGATGAACAGTCCGGCATGGGTCTACCTCCTGGGTTTTACAGGGATGGCGATTTACGGCATCAGGATCCTGATCCAGTGGTACCTGTCGGAGAAATCGCATGTGGTGGAGTCGCCGGGCATCTACTGGGTGCTCAGCAGCATCGGGGCGGTTATCCTCTATATCTACGGCTGGCTGCGTAAAGACTTCTCCATCATCTTCGGGGAGAGCGTGGGATACTACATCTACATGTGGAACATCAGCATCATGGGCCTCTACAAGAAGGTGCCGCGCATCGTCTTCATCCTGCAGGCCTTGTTCCCGGTGGTCATCCTGGCGCTGATAGTCAAGGATATCCCCACTTTCACCCAGACGTTCCTGAAGAACAAGGACGTTCCGCCGCTGCTGCTGGCTTACGGCGTCCTGGGCCAGTTTACCTATGAAGTCCGGTCGGTTTACCAGCTGGTTTACAGTTACAAGCGGAAAAAGTCAATCCTGCCCATGGGACACTGGGTGCTGGCCATCATCGGCTCGTCGATGATCATCAGCTACGGTATCATCCGCCACGACTGGGTGCTTGCCATCGGCCAGTTCTCCATCTTCTTCTCCATCCGCAACCTCATGCTTTCCATCGACGCCATGAAGCGGGATAACATCACTGTGTCCAAAGACGACGCGGATTAGTTC